>JAWKPF010000028.1 GCA_041390825.1 Thermomicrobiales bacterium | reverse complement strand
TCGCTTCATGGCGATGCAGAGGGCGGCGGTATGGCGGCCACGTTGCGGGTGGTCGAATAGAGGCAAAAGGCAACAGGTAGAAAGAAAAGGGGCGGGAGGACGGGCGTATGCGCTCGTCCTCTCGCGCTGCGCTTGCCGATCGAGGCGACGTCTTGCGGAATCCGAGTGATTGCTGAGGGGTATAGCCCAGTGTTTCAACGGTGGGACGATGGTCTGCCCCTGTGGCTCCAGTCGGAGTCCGCGTTATGCGTCGAGGGTTGGCTCCGTGACGGAGGGTGCGGAGGGCGCCGGTTCCAGATCGATCCGGTCGATGCGCAAACCGTCCAGCTCGGCCACGCGCAGCAGATGCCCATTGACCGCGATCTCGTCGCCGACCTCTGGCCGCCGTCCAATCTGCCCAAACACGAACCCGCCCAGCGAGTTGTAGAACGGGTCGTCGATGTGGGTGCCGAATTGCTCATTGACCTCGTGAATCGACATCAGCCCGCTCAACCGCACGACGCCGTTCGCCAATTCTTGCACGTCCGGATCCTGTGATGACGGGCCATCGTCGACATCGCCGACGATGCGCTCCATGACGTCTTCGAGCGTCACCAGCCCCGCGGTTCCTCCATATTCATCTACGACGATCACCGCATGACTCTGCTTGGATCGCATGGTTGCCAGCAGCTCATCGAGCGGCATGTGTTCGGGGACGAATACGGCCGGGCGAATCCACTGGCGAAGTTGGAAATCGCGCCGCTCGGCGTTGGTACCCAGGCGCAAGAGGTCCTTGGAGAAGAAGATGCCGATGACCTCGTCGAGATCCTCCCGATAGGTCGGAAATCGGGAATGCCCGGATTCGAGCACCGTGCTGAGCACGTCGTCGTAGCTCGCATCGACGGCCAGCGCCACCAGCTCGGTGCGCGGCACCATCACTTCGTCGGCCATGATGTCGGCGAACTGGAACACCCGCTCGATCATCTCTTGTTCGCTTGGTTCCAGATAGCCGCTTTGCTGGCTGGCGGTGACGAGCATCTTCAGTTCGTCTTCTGTGTAGACCAGGCTGTGCTCACCTTCCCAGTGCAAGCCGAGGAGTCCCAGCACCCGGTCGGTCAGCCAGTAGAGGAGCGCGATGATCGGTCGGAACGGCACGCTGATCCAGGAGACCACTGGAGCGCTGAGCAGCACCGTCCGCTCTGAGCGTTGCAGCGCGATCATCTTTGGCGCCTGTTCGCCGATCACGATGTGCAGCAGCGTCACGATGAACAGCGCGATCGCCGCGGACACCACCCGCGCGCTGATCGGCGACGACTCGCCAAACACACGTTGCAATGCGGGGTCGATCAAATGCCCGATGGCGGGTTCCGCGATCCAACCGAGCGCCAGACTGGCGAGCGTGATACCCACCTGGCATGCGGAGATGAACCGATTGGGATCGTTCATCGCTTTCTGTACGGTCCGGGCGCTCCAGTTGCCTTCTTCGGCCAGCTGATTGATACGGGTAGCCCGCGCTGACACCAGCGCGAACTCCGCCGCAACGAAGAACCCGTTCATGAGCACGAGTCCCAGCACCGCCAGGAGTCGGATGGCTGTGTCCATTAGCGAACGCCTCCCAACATGATTCCAGCGATGCGAGAACCAGGAATCGTCACGACGAGCGGGGAGCAGGGAGGAGCGGGGATTCCGGGCACGACAAAGGGGCGCAGCAAGCTACGCCCCCAGGGTCGTTCGGGATTGGAATGCCAGCGGCCAACCGGCCGCTTATGACTGTCCGGGTCCAGAAATCAAAGCTCCTGATGATAGGCAAAGAGGCGGTCGCCATCGAGCCGGCGCAATTTCTGCAGCGCTTCGTTCTCGATCTGGCGCACCCGCTCGCGGCTGATCTGCAGCTTTTCGCCCACCTCGGCCAGTGTGTGCTGGTGGCTGTGGCCCAGCCCGAACCGGAGCTGGAGCACCAGCCGTTCGCGCGGGGTAAGGGTATCGAGCGCTGCCGCGACATCGCGCTTGAGCATGCTCTCGCTGGCTGCCTCGTACGGCGTTTCGGAGACCTCGTCGGCGATGAGATCGCCCAGACTGGTCTCGTCCTCGCTGCCAATCGGGGTTTCCAGCGAAATCGTGCGCTGAGCCGCCTGGATGATCTGCTGAATCTTCTCGGGGGCTACGGCCATGGCCTCGGCAACCTCTTCCGGGGTTGGCTGGCGGCCGAGCTCCTGGGCAAGCATATTCAGGGTCTTACGATAGCGGGAGATCGAATCGCCCATGTGGACCGGGAGGCGGATCGTGCGGCTCTGGTCCGCGATGGCGCGGGTAATGGCCTGTCGAATCCACCAGGTGGCATAGGTGCTGAAGCGGAAACCTTTGCGCCAGTCGTATTTCTGTACGGCGCGCATCAGACCGATATTGCCTTCCTGAATCAGGTCGAGCAGGGTCAGACCGCGGTTGACGTAGCGCTTGGCGATCGAAACCACCAGGCGCAGGTTGGCGCGCACGAACAACTGCGTTGCCGCCATGTCGCCGTCTTCGACCCGCTTGGCGAGCTCGATCTCCTGCGCATGGGTGAGCAGCGGGGTTTCAGCGATCTCACGAAGATAAAGGCGAACCGGATCGTTGATGAAATTGGGATCGAGGCGCTGAAGCACATCGAGATCGCGTTCGAGATCGACCTCGGGCTCGATATCCTCGGCGAGTTGTGTCTGCAACTCTTCGGGAAGATCGAGTTTTTCTTCGGGCGAAACGACCGCGTCTTTGACCAGTTCATCGAACTGGTCCATCCCATAGGTTTGAGTCGAATCACTCATGGGCGCATTTCTCCTTCTGACACCGGTCTTCTGCCGAGACACAGTGCCCGTGGAATAGATCTCGCGTTTCGAGAGGCAATTAGTGTGGGGGCCCGGTCAAGCAACGCCGCTCGTCCACGAGGGCAATCCGCGACCTCTAGCCAACATAATATACGTTCGTGACGGTGCTCCGGATCCATCGGCAGTCTCTCGTTCTGACGGGATTCGACGGAAGCTCACTGCTCTGCAACGGTGCATCGAGGCAAGATCGTTACAGCTTTCACAAACACGGCATTATATCAGAAAAACGCCAAAATCCAACTGTACGTACATGCGCCGAAAGAGCCAGTTTGGCGGGGAGATTGCGGAAAAGTTGACAACTGCTACAAAAAAGAATGCGGCGGGGCGAACCCCGCCGCGATCGGCTCCTCTGGAATCGGGTGAATTAGTGCGAGCCGCAACCGCAGCCGTGGGCGGTTTGCTCGTTTGCGCCGGTGTCGAACGAGTGGCCGCACGAGCAGGAGGCAACGGCGTTGGGATTGCGAACGGTGAAGCCGCCGCCCATGAGGGAGTTGACGTAATCGACCTCGGCGCCCTGCAGGTACATGCCGCTGAACGAATCGACCAGCAGCTTGACCCCGTCGGTTTCGATGACGGTGTCGTCGCTTTCAGCGATCTCTTCGACTGTCATCCCGTACTGCAGCCCCGAGCAGCCGCCCGGCGCCACGAAAACGCGCAGCATCTGGTCGGGAGTTCCCTGCTCGTCCAGGAATTCCTTGAGCTTGGAGACCGCCTCTGGCGTCATCGTGATCAAGGGCTCTGCCGCAACTGACATATCTCTGGTTCCTTTCGGGTTTCTTCAGCACGAACTCGGCATTCGTACGCGAGACGAACGCTTCACAAGAACGTGCTTACAAAATAATAGCGGAGGGTCGTCAACTGTCAAGCGTTTGCGAGCGGCGTGAATCCGGGCCGTCTTGCGGTCCCGATCGTCTTGCGCTGTTCCGCGAGCGGAACGCGTCTGCCGCCGACGCCAGGGTCGAGAAGCGCGCGCCGGCTTCCTTGAAATGGGCGATCAGCCGCTCCAGCATCATCAAGCGATGGCCACGGCCGATGACCTGTGGATGCATGGTGAGGGTGAACACGCCGTCCGGGATCTCGCGCATCATGAAGTCGAACTCGTCACGCCAGATTTCTTCCACTTTGGACGCCGCGGAGAGACCGGGCGAGACCCGGTTCGGCAGGCGGATGTATTCGAAGTGGGGAAAATCGTCGAGCAACCAGGAGACTGGCAGTTCGACGAGATCGACCGTGCGACCGAAGCGATACGGACCGTCAGGGTCGATCGTATCGCCTGTGCGGCACCAATAGGGCGAGAAATCGTCTGCCATCAACGAGCTTTCATAGCGAAAACCGTGCTTCAGCAAGAGGTCGATCGTGTGCGGGCTGTTGTCCCAGGCTGGAGATCGGTAGCCGACCGGACGAACCCCGGCGATTGCGTCCAATGCCGCGAGCCCACGCAGCAGCACGGCTTCTTCTGCTTCCGGAGTGAGATCGATCGGGTTTTCGTGCAGGTAGCCATGATGCCCGATTTCATGACCAGCGTCCGCTATCGCGCGGGTTTGCGACGGGTAGGTTTCGGCGGTGTGTCCGGTGACGAAGAAGGTGGCCGGAATTGCTTCTCGTTCCAGGAGCGAGAGGATGCGTGGCGCCGCGACTGCGCCAAACTCCCCGCGCGAGATCATGGAAGGCGATTTGGCGCCCATCGGTCCGATCCAGAGCGAGATGGCGTCGAAATCGAAGCTGAGGCAGACGGTGGGTGTCGTCACGGTTGCCATCCGCGCGCGGCAGTTTCTTGCATCAATGCCTCCCAGGCTGGTTTCGGCGCGCCGTCGCCTTTCCACCAGCGGAACCCGATCGAGCCGATGAATGCCGCAAAGGCTTCGCTGGTGTCTCCATAGAACGCGCAGATGGCATCGACGTGCGCGGGTCCATAGTCGTGCTGCATGGAGAGCGTGATCGAGAGAATCTGGCCAGCATGGTCATCCCAGGCGGCAAAGAGGGCGTGAATGAACTGCGCCTGCCGCTTGTCCGAGCTGCCATTCGCCGCGCTGGAGGGATAGCCCGCTTCGACGATGCGGATGACGCGGTCGGGATAGAGCGCGGCCAGTGTGTCGAAATCGTCCGTAATGGACGATGGATCGCGTACCTGCAGGTCGTCCATTGGAAAGTACGACGTGGCGATGATGTCGGAGACCTGGTCGATGTTGCTCCACCGGTCCGGATCGAGGATGCGGCTGTCGGTAGAGCTCTGGACACCCACCTCGATGCCGGGCCGGATGCTGTGCACATAGGTGGCCACCGCGGCGGTGAACGCGGCGAAGGCGTCCCAGGCGGTGACATCGTCGCCCAGATACTTGTCGACCTCCACGCCCACGATCAGAAGACGCACATCGGCTTCAGACAGCACGGCCATGACATGCTCGATCAGGTCGAGATATCGCTTGATGACCTCAGGATCGTCGAAGCTGCGGCCCGCCAGGTCGTCCGGCATGACCAGCCGGGAGCCGGCGACTGGTGTGATGGCGACATCGATCGACATTCCCATTGCCGGGAAGAAGAGCGCCGCCAGCGCGAGATTCCCGTCGTCGTATTCGCCTGGTTCCGGCTCCAGCGCTCCCCACGCGTACGTGATCGGAGCGCGGGTGACGCCTGCGGCATGCGCCAGCATGGCGGTGTACTCCGAATCTCCATTTTGAGCGGTGGTGAGCACCATGCCGAGCGAGCGGCCATCGGTCTGATGCGCCAGCAGCGGCGTGCTGGAGGGGACAAGGAGCAGAATCGCAAGGGCAATTGCACGGAAGATCGTCATAGGTCGCCAGGGTACGCAACTACACGGTGACAGGACAGCCGCCTTGCCCTATGACCAATCGCTATACATCATAATGAATTCGTGCGGTCTGGCGCGAACGCCATCAATTCTGAACAACGATTACCGCACCGAGAGGACTTTCGATGAGTGAAACAGTAACCCCGATTTCCGTAGCGTTTCCGGACGATGCCTCTGCGCGTCCCCGGTTGCGCCTCACCCTGGCGCCGATCCGCCTCCGTCTGAGTGCCGCCGACCAGGCGGAGTGGCTCACCGGCTCGTTCACGGATCCAACCGGACAGATGCCTTTGACGGTGCAAACGGATGGCGCCAATGTGCGCATCTCCTCGAGCAAGAATGTCACCGCGTTCCGCAAGTTCAAAGCCCCGGTGCTCGAACTCAAGGTGAGTACACGCCGGCCGTTCTCGCTGTCGATGGACTTGGGCGCTTCCGATCAGTCTCAGGTCGATCTGGGCGGTATTCCCGTCGTCGAAGCGGATATCAAGATCGGCGCAGGGCAGGCGAAGTTCGATTTCTCGCTGCCAAATCCGCATGAGATGGATAGCTTCGCGATGAAAGCCGGCGCAGCCGATCTGGCGCTGGCCGGCCTGGGCAACAGCGGCGCGCGCAAGATCGATCTCGACGGCGGGGCCGCTTCGATGACGGTCGACTTCGGCGGCCAACTGGCGCGCGATCTCGATGCCAGTATTCGCACTGGTATGACGGCTACCGAGGTCATTGTGCCGAAAACCACTGCGGCCCGTGTCCGCACCAAGACGGCGTTGGCCGGTGTCAACGTTGGCGATGGATTCACCGTAAAGGATGGCGCCTACAGCACGTTGGCCTTCCTTGGCGGCCATCAGCCGGTGCTTACCATCGACCTGCAGTCGGCGCTTGGTTCGGTTTCCATCAAGATGGACGACAGCATCGCGCTGCCCGCGTAACGACCAATCTCCAGAAAGCAATCACCGAGGGCCTGGCATTTGCCGGGCTCTCGGTGCGCATGGCCCTTTCCTGGTATCGGAACCTGCCGATAATCCATGGATAGACTAGCCATCGCCAGACAGCCTGCTCCAAGCCGCCACAGTGACCCCAGCGCCTGAACGCGGCCAGCGGCCGCTTGTCTCTTTGCGTGGCTGTAGGGGGATCGAGAGAGATTCACTCGCCCTCAGCTGCATCTCGTCGAGGCGGTCGACGATCTGCAGCTGGAGGCGAGCAATCGAGCGGTGAGACTCGGATGAGAGTGTGCCAAGCCGATGCCCGAATGGGAACCCTTCGAAAGTAGGGTTTTTCTGGTGGGCTGGCTGTTGGCGAGGCGCCAACTACGGACGGTCGAGCAGTCCGCGTTGCACTGCGAAAGCGGCGAGCGCCGTGCGCGAGCTGAGATCGAGTTTGCGCATGATGCTCTGCACGTGGCCCTTTACCGTGGTGAGGCTGATAAAGAGCGCGTCAGCAATGCCTTGATTGGACGCACCCGTAGCAAGCAGGCTCAGCACTTCCAGCTCGCGCGCGGTCAGCCCGTAGGTTGCTGAAGACGGCACGGTCGAAACGGCTGACGCTCCGGCCAGAAAGTTGGCTGCGGCAAGGGCTTCCTCGACCATGAGGTCATCGGGCAACTCGCGCCCAGCTTGCCACGACGCGGCGAAGGCTTCTGGGGTGAGCAACGCGCGCGCACGCGCGACCTCCTGCTCATACTCCGTGCGATAGGTTGGCCACATCGGCGCGCCGAGCCGCTCTTGCAATCCGCTGGCGATCCCATAGAGCCGCGCGCCCAGCGCGCCATTTCCCGTGGCCCCTGCGATATCTGCGAGATTCTCGATGCATTGCGATCCTTCGGTCAGATTGCCGTCGCGAGCGAAGAGCGGCAATGCCTCACCTGCTGCCACGGATGCCGCCTGATAGCGCCCGGACTTGTAGTGGAGATATGCGAGGTGGTTGAGCGCCCGTGCGATGCCCCACTGGTTTCCCAGTGCGCGATAGATTTCGAGCGCTTCATCACATTGCATTTCGGCGACCGCGAGATCGGCCGGGTTGCCCGGCTGTTCCGGAGTGCCCAGATCGCCCAGTTTCGCGAGCTGGATCAGTGTGTATGCGGCGTTGTAGCGGTCGCCTAGCTCCCGATAGATCGCAAGCGCGTTCTCGTATTGATGGCGTGCCGTCTGCTGATCGCCAATACCACGCGCCAGGTTGCCAAGCGTGCAGGCAGTGTCGGCCAGCGCGGCTGGGTCGGAACGTTGCTTCGCGAGCGCGCTCGCCGTTTCCGCGAACTCTGCCGCGCGCTCGAAGTCGCCGACAGTGGTTGCCAGCCGGGTCGCGAGAATTCGGGCGTGCAACGTGCGCTCGGGGAGAGTGCGATCGCCGGAGCGGTCGAGCGTCTGCGTGAGCCATTGCAATCCTTCCCGCTGATGCCCAAGCGCGCTCCACAAAGGGCCGAGCACCACGATCAAGCGGAGGAGTGCATCCGTATCATCCGCTTCGTCGAGCATCGCGAGCGCGACGCGTACATTGGGAAGCTCGCGCTCAAGGATTGCCGCCCATTCCCCCGGTCCATTTCCGATAAAGGCAGCACCAGCCCGTTCGGCGAGCGAGGTCAGCCAGCCGGTGAACCGGTCGACCGTGGCGTCTCGTTCGCCCGATGCGGTCAACTGTTCGATACCGAATCTCCGGATCAGGTCGAGCATCCAATAGCGGGGCGCCCCATCCGGGCGTGGTTCCTGCAGCAGCAAGCTGGCATCGATCAGCGCGACAAGCTCGGGCAAGAGCGCCAGGGGACGATCCGGCGCCGAAACGGCCTGAGCGGCCTCGAGCGAGCATCCACCGGCAAAGAGCGAGAGCTGCCGGAAACGCTGCTGTTGCTCGGGTGGCAACAGGTCGTAGCTCCATTGGATTGCAGCGCGCATTGTCTGATGGCGGGACGGTTGGTCGACGGGGCCACCTGAAAGCACGTCGAAATCGTGCGACAACCGCTCCAGCAGAGCCGGGGGCGAGAGCGCTTTGCCACGCGCCGCGGCCAGCTCGATGGCAAGCGGCACACCTCCGAGGCGGCGACAGATCTCCACAACAGCCGCGCTGTTGTTGTCGTCGATAGCGAACTCACCGCGCACCGCTCGGGTGCGGACCTCGAAAAGCGCGCAGGCGGGCGATCGGGAGAGATCGCCAACACTGCCCGATACGGGCAGTTCGAGCGGAGGAACCGCAAACTCATGCTCTCCGCTGATATGCAACGTCACGCGGCTGGTGACAAGGAAGCGAACCTCGCGCGTGGCGCGCATGAGGGTTGCGAGCTGACCGGCGGCCGCAGCGACATGTTCGAAGTTGTCGATCACGATCAGCATGCGCTGGTGATCGAGCGCGCGCGCCAAACGGTCTGGAATCAGGTGGGTGCCGGGGCCAACGACGCCGATCGCTTGCGCGATGGTCGGCAAGACCAGGTCCGGTTCGGTCAGGGGTGAGAGCGCCACGAATGCAATCCCATCCGGGAACTGCTCGTGCGCTTCGTTGGCGACCTGAATGGCCAGCCGGGTCTTGCCGATGCCGCCAGGACCTGTGAGGGTGACGAGCCGGATCTCCGGCCGAACGATCATATCCAGCACGGTAGCGGTGGCGCGGTCGCGTCCAAGGAAGGATGTGAGCGGCTGCGGCGGTGCTTCGAGAGGCATCGTTTCGGCCGCCCTCGGCATCAGCCGAACAGATGGCTTGGTAACCGCTTCAGGCGCCTCAGCCAACGTGTTCGACTCCCATGACCCTTCGACCAGTTTCTTGCCGGCGATGATACTCAACCTGGCAGACGCTGGGATGGGGGTATGTGCGCGCAATATGCGAAAAGCGGTGTTCCGGAATCTCCGGAACACCCCTTTCGTGCAGGAATTGCGATTCGCTAGTCGGCGACGATGGCCAAGTCCACGCTTTCGCGGGTTTCCGCCGGGGTCAGACGGAAATGGTCCATGGTCAGGCACTCGGTTGGGCACCAGTCGACGCAGATACCGCACCGGATGCAGGAGCGCTCATCGATCACCATGGCGGCGGCGTAGGGTCCCAGTTCGGCACGGGCCAACTGGGCCAGCTCGACGTCATTGTCGATCGAGTAGATGCGGTCCGGCGAGATCATTTCGATGCACCGATGCGGACATGCGTCCACGCAGCCATTGCAAAGGATGCAGCGATGCCCGTCGATGAAGATGTTCAACTGACACTGCAAGCAACGCTTGGCTTCCTCGAACCCGATTGGCTTGGTGTAGCCGATTTCGACTTCGATGGTGGTGTCGCCGGTGCCCATGCCGCGCATTGGCACGGGCAGCACTGGCATCTCCTGGCGGCCGACCGCGGAGTAGTCGTCGCCCCAGACGAGGCGGCGGCTCATGGCGCTCATCGACCATTCCGCCACGCCTTCGGAAAGCAGCGCGTTCGGAGTCGAGATGTACTCGGTGGGCACGCGGGTGATCTCGAGATCGCGCACCTTCGGTTTCGTGCCGCGCATTTGCGCGTCGATCAGCTCGGCGACACGTTTGCCCTCGCCAATCGACGAGATGAAGTTCGTCGGATTGATCACATAGTCGCCTGCGGCCCAGACATTGGGCAGCTCGGTGCGCAGATTCTGGTCCAAGAGCGGCACGCCGCGGCGGTCGCGGTTTGGCAGGGCGTCACCAAGGAAGCGGCTGTCCTGCTTCTGGCCGATGGCGCTGATGACCATGTCGCATTCGATGATGTATTCCGAACCCGCCACGGGTTCCGGCCGGCGGCGACCGCGGGCATCCGGCGCGCCGAGTTCGTTACGGATCATTTCGATGCCGATGACATTGCCATTGGCGTCACCGACGATTCGGTTCGGCGAGACCATGTACTGAATCTCGACGCCTTCGATTTCGGCTTCGTGGAGTTCGTATTCCTCGACCGGAATCTCCTGGATCGAGCGGCGATAGGTCATGACCGAGCGTTCGGCGCCCATGCGCAGGACGGTGCGCACGCAGTCCATCGAGGTGAATCCACCACCGACGGTGACGACATTCTTGCCGACCCAGACATCCTTCTTGCCGAGATTGACATCCTCCAGGAAACCGATACCAGAGACCACGCCGTTCAGGTGCTCGCCCGGGATGCCGATCTCTTGCGCGGTCTGGCAGCCGGCCGAGATCAGCACCACGTCGTACTGGTCGACGAGATCCATGAAGGGAATGTCTTTGCCGATCTCGGTATTGAAGTGGATGTCGATCCCGAGGTCGAGAATCTGCTCGGCCTCCTCGGTGATCACATCGCGCGGGAGACGCCACTCGGGCACGCCCACCCACATCACGCCGCCAGGCACCGGATACCGCTCGAAGATCGTGCAGGTATAGCCCTTGCGTGCCAGCTGGCGGGCCGAGGTCAGCCCGTTCACACCGGCGCCGATGATGGCGACCGTCAGGCCGTTGGGCGGCGGGATGACTTCGCGCCGGGTCTTGTCGCGGAAATCGGACGCCACACGCTTCAGGTAGCAGATGCCAATCGGGGCATCGACTTCCTTGCGGCGGCAGGCATCTTCGCACGGGCGGGCGCACATGCGGCCGAGACAGCCGGGAAAGACGTTGCTTTCGCGGTTGAGCTCGTAGCTATCGGAATAGCGGCCATCGGCGATGAGCGCGATGTAGCGGGAGATGTCGGTGTGCGACGGACAGGCCGTCATGCACGGTATGTTGTCGGAAAACCATTGCGCGTCGCCGGTATAGATGCGGTACCGCTTGCCGGTGCGTTCGGCGTAGGGCGCGAAGAACGACGCATCTACAAACGAGAGCAGCCGGATGCGCCTCGTGTCTTCGACCTCGATGTCGAAGCCCTGCCCGACAATGCCGCGGCTGGCAAGCTCGCCGGTGGCCAACCCAACTTCGGTCGAATCCATCGGGCGGAAGCGATCCGCCGGGGAGCCGCAGGAGGGACATTCGGCCGGGGGAGCGACACCATCGTGAATCCAGCCGCAGACTTTGCATCGAAACATTGCTCAAACACCTTCCGGTTCGTTCGTGCGGACCGGTTCGAAGAGAAGACCCACCACGCGTGTTTCCGACGCGTTCAAGTATACCGGTGGTGACAACTGGGCGGTGCAATGCTCTGCGATCGTGAATCCCGCCCCTGGCGGCCTGCGCATATGGTCGCGCGTGCCCATGCGTGGTACCTTCGAATCTACACATTTCTCAGTAGAAAGAGAGATATGTGCTCCGGCACTCGTTCCGAAGAGCGAAGGGAGACACTCATGGCACTCGGCGAATTTGTCGACAAGATCAAAGAGAAGATTCACGAAGTTTCCGGCGACGTGAAAGGCCACGCGGACAACGTAGGCGACTCTGCTCAGAAGGCTGCGGATGACGCAACCTCCAGTGCCAGCCAGGCGGTCGATGATGCCAAGGCAAAGGTCGACGAGCACACAGACAAGGTCAAAGATGCGGCCAGTGACGCGAAGCAAGCGGCGAGCGATGCCAAGGACAAGGCGGCCGATGCGGCTGGCGATGCCAAGGACAAGGCCAACAAGACCGTCGACAACGCCCAGAAGGCAGCTGGTGACGCCGCGGACAAGGTGTCAGACGCAGCAGACAAGGTGAAAGACAAGGCCGACTAACACGTCCAGGCCTCGCGCATCACATGCCCGCTGCCGTCGCGGTGCGCATCGGACGCACGTGATGACGGCGAATTGGATCCCTGCAATTCCCTGAGCAGCGAACCGGCGCGCCCGGTTCGTTGCTCAGCCGTACTCAATCTGGGCTGGTCTCGGAATCCGGACGGCTCAGTTCCAGACCGGTCTAGTTTGTGCGCCCGATCGACCCAATGATCAAGGCAAGCCCGCGCATCCCGCAGTCAAAGCTCTTGCGCCCGACTCCCGGCATCTGGGAGCTCGACCGGCCGCGCCTGATCGAACGCCTCAACGAGGGACGCACCGCCCCGCTCTCGATCATCTGTGGAATGGCTGGCAGCGGCAAGACGACGCTTGCTCGCCAGTGGGCTACTCAGCTCAAGCAACCGGTTGCCTGGATTACGCTCGACGAAAGCGACAACGAGCTGGGCCGTTTCGTCCTGCTCTTGGTCGAGGCGGTGCGGACCGTCTCACCGGAGTTTGGTTCGGCAACTCTCGGCGATCTTGGCTACGGCGCGCAACTGACCGCTGGCGATCTCGCTCTGAGTTTCTGCGACGAGATTGCCGCGATGGACGAACCGGTGACCGTGGTCATCGATGAGCTCCAGGTGCTGAACTCGACGGCGATTTTCGATTTCTTGATATGGGTGTTTCGCCTGCCGTTGCCGAACCTGCATCTTTGCCTGGTTGGCCGCACCGATCCCCCACTACCGCTCGCAAAATATCGGGCCCACTATCACCTGACCGAAATCCGGATTGCCCATCTCCTGACGACGTTCGATGAAACCAACGAATTCCTGGTGGAGATTGCGCACGCCGCGCTTTCTCCTGAGGCAGTGCGCCGGCTGCATGCCGAAACCGAGGGTTGGATCGCCGGTCTGCACCTCACCGCGCTCGCGCTCCGCGACGAGCGGGAGGATCCAGACGCGAGCGTCCTCTACCAGCGCGCCAACATCGATTCCATGGAGTTTCTGGTCAACGAGGTCATCGAGCGCGTACCACCTTCGTTGCAGCGCCGCATGCTGCTCTTGGCGATCCCTGAGCGCATCAATGCGGAGCTGAGCGGGCATCTGTTGCACACGTCACCGGATGCCGCCAGCTTCGATGTCGAAGCGCTCTTAGCTGATCTCGAAGCCAACGGATACTTTCTGGTTTCGCTGGGCGAGGATCGCACCTGGTATCGCTTCCATCCGCTCTTTCGGGCTGCCCTGATCGACACAACCACTCGCCGATTCGGTCCCGACACGATCAGCGATGGCCACCGGTTGGCGGCCGAGTGGTTTGCAGCCAATAACTTCGTCGATCAAGCGATCCAGCATCTCCTCGCAATTGGCGACTTCGATCGAGCCGCCGATCTTGTCGAGGAACATGCGCAGCACGCGCTTGCCACAGACAATTGGCTGATGCTCGAATGGTGGCTGAACGAACTGCCGACATCGGTTCGCAGTTCACGGCTCGAACTCGTGCTGGCGCAGGCCTGGATTCACCAACTGCGTGGAACGCACAGCGAAATCCCGCCGCTCGTGCTCAGCGCGACACGTCTGGCCGCCAGCAACCACGCGCTTTCCGAGGCTGACAGATCTGCAATCGACCTGGAGATCGAACTCCTCGGAGCGATCAATCCACCACCGGGAGTAGATAGTTCGTACCTCCAATCGATCGGTCAGCGAGCCTGGAAATCCATGGTCGATCGCAATCGCATGGGAGCCGTCTATGCGTTCTATTACGTGTTGCTCGGAGCTGTTGATGAGAACAGATTCGACGATGCCAGTCTTGAGTTCGAGACAATTTCCAACGGGATTTCCGGGCACGATAGCTTCTTCTCGAAACGAGCCGACATCTGGGCACTGACGTTTGCTGCCGTCCTGCGCCTCTGGCATGGCGAGCTCGACGACGCGTGGAGCCATGGGCAGCGGCTTCTTGCAACATCCACCGATCTTGGATTGTCACGGTCGACCGCAGAAGCGCACACGTTGCTCGGTTCGGTCAGTTTGCAGCGTAACGAGCTCGAAGAGGCTGCTCAGCACTTTGGGGTGACGGTCGACGAACCGGCAACAGGTATCCTCTACAAGCGCGAGGCGCTCTACGATTTGGCGCGCATCGCCACCATGCTGGGCGACGATGCTGAGGCGGACCGGATCGTTTCTCGACTCTTCGATCTTCACTATTCGGTGAAATGGATGTTTGGCATTCCGGCCGTTCGGGCGCTTCAGGCCGAGGTGGCGCTGCTTCGCGGAGATCGAAAAACAGCCATTGCCTGGGCAGAATCGGCAGCGGTCGACGCCGAGCAAGATGGTCTGGCGTCCGTGGTGGTGCCCGCGTTGATCAAGGCGCGCATACTCGTGTCCGAACCGATGCGGTCAACTGGCAACCTCAGGGAGGCGGACGAACTGCTGGCCGTACTTGCCAGGCGATTGGCGACGCAGCACGTGCATCGGCTCTGGATTGCCGTCCGCACGTTGCAAGCGGTCGTGCTCGACTTGACTGGAGCCAATCTGAAAGCGCTCCGTCTGCTGGATGACACGATTGCGGCAGCCAAGGGGCACATCCGGCCGTTCCTGGATCAGAGTCCGCACGTATCGGCATTGCTCGAGCAACTGGTGCAACGAGATGGGCGATCGGGCATGCGCGCGGTGCTGCTGGATGCAAGCCGCGCCGACGCGAACCGCCGATCCATCACACGCCCCCCTGATCTCCCGGCGCCCGCCAGCATCCGTCCGTATGAGGGTGTCGAGGAGCTCTCGGCGCGGGAACAAGAGGTTCTTGAATTTCTCGCCGCGCGGTACTCGAACAAAGAGATCGCCCATGAACTCGGAATCTCACCGCTGACGGTGAAACGGCATACGATCAACCTCTATGCGAAGCTCGGTGTGAGCGGGCGTCGCGAAGCGGTGCGGGCCTACTACCGCTCGAGCTGACCAATTTCCCGCGAAACTCGATGGCAACCGGACAATTTGCTCCTTTTTGGACCATGACGGGTCGCGCTCGGGGGCGCATGCTGCTCGTACGCCAGCTCTGATCTGCTGCGTACGTCTTTCGTGAGGTCAAGATGGAAAGCGCGCGGCACCACGCGTCGACTCCCGCAACGTACGAAATCGTGGTCGCCGGTCGGCTGGACGCTCGTTGGTCGAGTCGTCTGGGCGGCATGCGTATCGTCAACAGGCGCGGGCCTGTCGGAGCAGTGACTGTCTTGCGTGGCGAGGTTGCGGATCAGTCCGCGCTGCTCGGTGTCTTGAATACCTTGCACGCAATCGGAATGCCCTTGCGCGCGGTCGAGCAAATCGATGACACCCCGGAGTTCGATCCTTGAGCAGCTTTTCGCCCCCTCGTCCAATTCGCGTTGCGGCGTTGCCGTCACCGGCCGCGCCCAGGCGGGACGCGTCCCGGTCTGTGCAAATCACCGTGCAGGGAGACGGCGAGCTTTTCGCTCTGCTTACCCAGCACATTGCTCGAGGGCGGCCGCTCGAAGCGCTCACACTGATCGACCGTTTGCTGGTCGCCGACGGAGTTTTCCGCGATCCGGCATTGGCTGCGGATCTTCGGGTGCTCCGCAACGTGGCCAATCTCGAGTTGGCCCGTCAGCATGGACCTCGGGGGCGCACTGGGTCAGAATCAGATGGCGGCGTAGTCGATACGATCCTGGACTTTGCGGAGCGCATTCTGCCAGCACTGCGACAATTGGAACTAGCGTCGAGGCAATCGATCCTGATTCATTCGACCGATGACCAGTTGCACCGTCGTTCATCATGTCGTTCGGCACATACGTCGGTAATGGACTTGAGCGATCGGGAACGCGAGGTGCTTTGCCAGGTGGCCATTGGGTTATCGAATCAGAAGATCGCGCGAGCGCTCTTTATCTCCGAGAGTACCGTCAAGAAGCACCTCACCAATGTGTACGCCAAGCTCGGCGTTGAAAACCGCACCGAGGCCGTCGCGATCGCGCGCCGGAGAGGGATGCTAGAGTGACAAGCGTCGACAAGCCAAGGAGGACAATAGATCCGGAAACGTGCCCCCGTCGTTCGAATGCTTGCATCAGACGAAAGGAACGATAACGTCATGGCAAAATCCGCAAAGAAACCGAACATCCTTATTCTCTGGGGAGACGATATCGGCTGGTGGAACATCAGCTACAACAGCCGTGGCCAGATGGGCTATCGCACCCCGAACATCGACCGCATTGCCAACGAGGGTGTGGCGTTCACCGACTACTACGGGCAGCAATCCTGCACCGCCGGCCGCGCGGCCTTCATCACCGGGCAAAACCCCTGGCGCACCGGGTTGACCAAGGTCGGCATTCCCGGAGCGCCCCTTGGGTTGCAGAAGGAAGACCCCACTATCGCTGAATTGCTCAAGCCGCTTGGATATGTCACCGGGCAGTTCGGCAAGAATCACCTTGGCGATCGCGACGAGTTTTTGCCGACGATGCACGGGTTCGACGAGTTCTTCGGCAATCTCTATCATCTCAATGCGGAAGAAGAACCGGAAGATCCTGATTTCCCCAAGAGCGAAGCCTTTCGAAAGCGCTATATGCCCCGCGGCGTCATGCACAGTTGGGCCAATGGTGACGGCACCCAGCGAGTAGAAGACACCGGACCGCTCAACAAGAAGCGCATGGAAACGATCGATGAGGAAATCACCGAGGCGGCGCTTGGCTTCATCGACAAGGCGGTCGCGGATGACAAGCCGTTCTTCCTTTGGTGGAACAGCACCCATATGCATTTCCGCACCCACACCCGCGAGCAGGACCTGGGCCGGTCGGGCCAAGGCTTCTACAACGACGCCATGATGTACCACGACGATCTGGTCGGGAAGATGCTCGACAAGCTCGATGAGCTCGGCATCGCCGACAACACCATCGTCATGTACTCCACCGACAACGGCCCGCACTACAACGCCTGGCCCGATGGTGGCATCACCCCCTTCCGCAGCGAGAAGAACACCAACTGGGAAGGCGCCTACCGGGTCCCTGCCTTCTACCGCTGGCCGGGGCATATTCCCGCGGGTTCGGTGCTCAATGGCATCGTGACCCACCAGGACGCGCTGCCAACCTTGCTGGCCGCCGCGGGTGAGCCGGATATCGTCGAGAAATGCAAGAAGGGCCATACCGTTGGCCACATGACCTACAAGGTCTGCATCGACGGCTTCAACATGATCGACTATTTCACCGGCGAATCGGACGAATGCCCACGCACCTACTACTTCTACGTCAATGACGATGCGCAACTCGTCGCGGTTCGCTATGGGGACTGGAAGTCGGTCTTCCTGGAGCAACGCGCCCATCAGATGCAAGTCTGGGCGGAACCGTTCGTGGAGCTCCGTATCCCAAAACTCTTCAACTTGCGGCGTGACCCGTTCGAGCGGGCGGATATCGACTCCAATACCTATTACGACTGGTTCCTGAGCAAGGCATACATGGTTGCCGCCGCGCAGATCGTTGTCTCCGCGCATGTCGAATCGATGAAGGAGTTCCCGCCGCGGCAGGCCCCTGGATCGTTCAATCTCGATTCCATTCTGAAGACAATGGACAATGCAATGGGGGGCGGGGCGCACTAGCGCGGACGGACCTGACTTGCTACGAACGAACCATGCTGGAGCCGTGGGACGGTTCCATAGTTTCCCTGGGCGGTGTATCGAGCCGCCCAGGTTCCTTGTTCGGAGATTGCCTGACATGAGCGCACCACTCGCATCCTGGAATGACACGCCGACCAAGACGGCGATCGTCGACTTCGTGCAGCGCACCACCACCGAGGGAAGCGCCGACTACCTCGCGCCGAACGACCGCATCGCCGTCTTCGACAACGACGGCACGCTCTGGACCGAGCAACCGGCGTACAACCAGCTGCTCTTCGCCATCGACCGCCTGAAGGCGCTGGCGCCAGACCATCCAGAATGGAAGGACGACCCCGCTCTGGGAGCGATTCTCTCAGGCGACATGGCCGCGTTCGGCAAGACCGGGATGAAAGGCATCTTCACGCTGGTGGCGGCCACCCATGCGGGGATCTCGACCGAGGACTTCGGCAAGATCGTGCGCGACTGGATCGCCACTGCCAAGCATCCGGTATATAAGCGCCCGTATCCGGCCACCCCGTTCGAACCGATGCTCGAATTGCTCGACTATCTGCGCGCGAACGGCTACATCACGTTCATCGTCTCAGGCGGAGGGGTGGAGTTCATGCGCGCATTCACCCAGGAGGCCTACGGCGTCCCGCCCCATCAGGTCATCGGCTCCACGGGGAAGACCGAGTTCAAGGTGGTGGATGGCGCGCCAGTGCTGGTCAAGCTGCCAGAGTTGGATGCCATCAACGACGGCCCTGGCAAGCCGGTTGGGATCGACAAGTTTCTTGGGCGCCGCCCGGTCATGGCCTTTGGCAATTCCGATGGCGATCTGGAGATGTTGCAATACACCGCCGCCGGCGACGGCGCCCGGTTCATGGCGCTCGTGCATCACGATGACGCCGAGCGCGAGGCGGCCTATGACAAGGGCTCGCCGATCGGTGCGCTCGACAAAGCCCTCACCGAAGCGAAGGAGCGCGGTTGGACTGTCATCAGCATGAAGGATGACTGGAGCAGTATCTTCCCCGATTGAACCGACCGCGGCCCGGTGTTTCCGTCCAATGGCAGGATGCCACTGTCCCGCCATCGGACGAGGGCCGAAACCGGCGACGCACGAGCGATCGACGACGTCTACCCCAAGACCTCTGGATTCACCAGATGCGTCGGTCGCTCGCCACGGATTGCCTGCAGGAGATTCGTGGCCGCCATCACCGCCATCTTGTCGCGGGTGTCGACGGAAGCCGAGGCAATGTGCGGCGCAATCACCACATTTTCCATGAAGACCAGCGGATGATCGGGCGGGATCGGTTCGGGATCGGTCACGTCCAGACCGGCAGCCCAGATCGTGCCATTGCGGAGCGCATCGGTCAGGGCATCGGTATCGACCACTGGACCACGGGCGGCATTGACGAGCACCGCGGTCGGTTTCATCTTCGCCAGTTCGTCGCGTCCGATCAATTGGTATGTTTCCGGCGTGAGCGCGCAGTGGAGGGTTACAAAATCGGAACGCTGCAAGAGCTCATCGAGCGAGGTATAGGTCACCCCCATCTCGGCGGCGAATGCCTCGTCCTGATACTCGTCGTAGGCGAGGATCTCCATGTCGAACCCGCGGGCCCGTTTGGCGACTTCCTTGCCGATGCGTCCCAACCCGATGATGCCGAGGGTTGCATGGTGGATATCCCGGCCAAGCAGGAGGGTCGGTCCCCAGGTCTTCCAGTTTCCGGCCCGAACATAGTCGGACGCTTCCACGATGCGGCGTCCAGCCGCCATCAGCAATGCCCAGGCCATGTCGGCCGTTGTTTCAGTGAGCACGCCCGGCGTGTTGCATACCAGCACGCCATGGGCGGTGGCCGCATCGACATCGATGTTGTCGTAGCCAACCGCGAAGTTGCTGACCACCCTGAGCTGCGGTTCGGCATCCAGCACAGCGCTGTCGATCCGGTCGGAAACCAACGTCACTGCCCCGGTTGCGCCTCGCAGCAGGCCGGCCAGTTCAGTTGCGTTGGGTGGTAGTTCGTGCGGCCAGATTTCGAGCTCGATTTCGCCGGTCTGCGCCGCCTCGCGCAGCAGATTCAACCCGGCATCCGGAATCACCCGCATCACGGCTACTCGCGCTTTGTCTCCCACGGTTTCCCTCGTCTCCTGAACCAATCTCCTGCTACAGGATAAATGGTTGCAGCGCCAGACGAATGGTCTGGCGCTGCGAATCGAACAGAGGGCGCCCCTGGAGCATGGCTCAGATCGGAATCACGCAAGCTCCGGCATTGCAGGTGCCTGTCAGGCCACCATCCTGGCAGGGAAGCCCGTCATTGATGTCCGTGAAGACGCACCCCACTTCGGGATCACAGTGTCCCGACCGGCAATCGGTAGTCAAGCAAGCAACGCTGTAGCAGACACAACTGCCGGTGCACGCATCGAAGCTGCACGGTCGGCAGGCGTTCGAAAGACATTCGATCACAGGCGGATCGACACAGACGCCGTCGGAACAGAAGCCATCGACGCATCCAGACGACCGGAAACAACGTGTTCCGTCCGGACGAGGGCCAGTTCGGCACTGACCGGTGGCTGGGTCACACCCAAGCGAGCGGGTGCAACCGAAGATCTCGGCGCATATGACGCCAACCCCTTCGCTGCACACCCCTGATTGGCAGGTGTATGGCAGGCGGCAATGGTTGATCGTCCCGTTCGGTGTGCACTCCGTGCCGTCCGCAAGCCAGGTGGTCTCACACGCTCCGGTAGCCGGGTTGCAGAACAGCTCCTCGCACGAATCGCTTCCGGCTCCGCAGTCAACGCTGGAACAGCAACCAGCGTCGACAAAGGCGCCCGCAGCGAGATAGCCGGGAAGGAGAGCCGTATTGATCGTGATGTGGGTGTAACCACCGGCGCCATCGGGATTGCAGATTGCCGTTGTCGGTGGCTTGCCGCGGCGCGCGGCGTCCACAGGAGACGCCTGGATCAGCCCTCCAGCCGCTGCAACCGCACCGATTCCCCGCCGGAGCAATTGGCGTCGATCTGTGCGCGATGCGAAGATGCGGGCGAGATCGTCGAACCGTCGTCCGTCCACGTCGTGCTTACCTCCTGGCCATGCCAAGCCAGCGCCCTACAACAGGCGCCGATCCGTAGTTACTCCGGCAGTGAAGCGCAGAGACCTGCAATGCAGACACCTTCGATGCCGTAGGTGTCACATGCGCCACCCTCATTGACAGGATAGACCACACAGCCGCCTTGCGCGGCATCGCAGTAGGTGTCTTCGCACTGGTAGTCGTTGACGTAGCATGGCCGTACCCAGCAGTCGCACGAGTGAGCGCAGGCGTCATAGCTGCAGATATTGCAGACGCCGTCGCCGGGGCAGTAGTAGGGGATGGGATCCACGCAGGCGCCTTCGAGGCAGCGCCCATTGGCGCACCCCGGACGGGTGCAAGAGTAGCCGTCAAGATTGTCGACCGCGCACGCGCCCGCTGCAAAATCGCAGTAGACGTTGGAGCATTCGCTCGACGAACCGCATTCCGCGTGCGCGCAGCAATCGGAAATGATTGCGCCGTCGTTGAGCGCTGCCTGCAACTGAATCGTGGGAACCGTATCGCGGTAATACCCACCGGCTCCGTCAGGGCGGCAAATGGAGGAAATTCCATTGCTACCGCGCCGTGCGGCGCTCGTGGAATCGATGCCTGCAAGCGCCACTGCTCCGGCTCCGAGAACCGCGCCCCGTTTCAGAAGCCATCGCCGTGACGCCCGCTCTGCAAACGCGCGCGTCAATGAATCGAACTGCCGACCGTCCACCGTACTGCACCTCCGGTTGACAAAACTCGCCGGCGCTTGCCGGCGAAGATCGTTGGTTATGGCCGGAGAAAGCCCGATTTCAGGGTCGACACCCTTCCAAACGAACGTGCGAGCTCACCCATCGCCATTCGATCTTTGCGTAGCGTAGAGGTTCCTGTGAGCGTTGTGAGCCCAGAGCAATTCGATATCGCATTCATTGCACCTTGTATACAAATGGCGCGCTTGATTTGCATAGATTTCTGGATTCGGTGTCCATAGTTATGCGACAAGCGCCAAAAGACGGAGCCAGGCGGCTCCGTCTCTGGGTCTGATGCATCATCTCTGAAGGGGGCTCAGTGTTCTGCAACGGCGCCTGGCGCGGGAAGCTCCGATTCGTAACTCGCGCGCTCCGAGTCGCGGAGTTCCACGACCGTTTCCGCCTTGCTGCGCATCTTGAGATTGAGAATCTCGACGAAGACCGAGAAGGCCATGGCCGCGTAGATATAGCCCTTCGAGATATGGAAGCCCCACCCTTCCGCCACGAGCGAGGTGCCGATCAGCAGCAGGAACGAAAGCGCCAGCATCTTGACCGTCGGGTGCTTGGAAACGAAATTGGAAAGCGGGCCAGACGCGAAGAGCATGACCAGCACCGCGATCACCACGGCCGCAATCATGACCTCGATGTCTTCCGCCATGCCGACTGCCGTGATCACAGAGTCGAGCGAGAAGACGATGTCCAGCAGCAGGATCTGCACGATTACCCCGCTGAACGATGCGTGCTTGACGGGGCCAGTCTGCGCGTGATGCTCATCGCCTTCGAGCTTGTCATGGATTTCGGACGTCGCCTTGTAGATAAGGAAGAGACCGCCCGCCAACAAGATCAAGTCGCGTCCGGAGAACCCATGCCCGGCAATCGAGAACAATTCGTTGGTGAGGTTCGCGATCCAGTTGAGGGTCAACAGCAACGCGATACGCATGAACATGGCCAGCGTCAGGCCGAGCAACCGCGCGCGTTTTCGTTGTTCCGGAGGGAGCTTGTCGGCCAGGATCGAAATGAAGATGACGTTGTCGATGCCCAGCACAATTTCCAGTGCGGTCAGCGTCAGCAACGCTATCCACACATCAGGATTGCTTAGCAATTCCAAGCAGGATCTCCCTCTCCCCCTGTTTCTGTATCAAGGAGGAGCGAATACGCGCGCCCCAATGTGTGACGCGGGAAAACTGTACTCGCCGTCAGGCGCTCTGGGCCACTCATCGCGAGTTAGCGTTCCGAGTCGCCAGATGGCGCTCGCTGGGTGCGGCCCAGGTGCAGGAGATCGAGACGCTCGGCGATCGAGCTCAGGAGTTCGACCGAGGCCTGGAGCTGGTCAATCTCGGCATCGTCGATGGGCGCCAGCGCGCAGAGCAGATCGTCTACGTAGAGTCGTTCGATATGGACGCTGATGGCGTGTCCCGCGGGCGTGATCGCGATGCGGGAAACGCGCGAGTCTTGTGGATCGATGGTGCGCGCGATGTACCCACCGCATTCGAGCTTCGCCAGAGCGCGGGTCACCACGCTTGGTTGGATGCGGAAGAAGTTGGCGAACCCGGTGGGGGTCATCTCATCCGGAGGCAGGAGCTGATAGCGCAAGACCCAGAGGATGGCTGCCTGGCGATAGCCGATGGCGCCGAATGGCGTCTCGAACTCGCGCATCGAATCGGCCCAATGACCGAACCGCGGCAATGCGTCGAGCATCATTCTTGCCAGGGCGAGCCGGGACGCGTCTCGCCGTTCGTCGGTCATTCGGTCCTCGAGTAGGTGGATTGCCTATTGGTCCGCCACAGGATAGCCGAAACGGGTCGTTTGCCTGGCGATCCAATCCGACATCTGCCGATCCCGCTCTGCATCGGAGTCTGGGTTGCTCCAGTGGGCGCTTGCACCCCAGCTCTCGAGACGATGCGCCAGTTCGTCGCCGCGAAGCACGGGAGCGTCCGAGGTCACCGGCAAGTCGCCGAGGAGTAATACCGGCAACTGCTCGAGCGGCGCAAGCGGCGGATCCCAACCGGGAACGAGCGGGAGCGCGCCATCGATGGCAATGACACCCGAGATGAGATCCGGCACGGCCAGCCCCGCGGCAAGCGCCATCACCGCGCCCTGCTCCACTCCGAGCAGGAACGGCCGCTCCGGGTCGCCGGTTGGCTGGCGATCGAGTTCGTCCCAGAGAAATCGCTCGATTTCAGCGAGCGCATCGCCGAAGAAGACCGGCGACGGCCGGTCGTTCGGGCCCACATACCAGGTGTATCCGACGACCTGACGGCCAACATAAACCCCCTTATAGGATTGAAGGCCGATGATCCGCCCATGCGGCGCAGCAGCCTTTCCCAGCGGCGCCGGATCTTCTCCGTGTCCCTTGTGGCCATGCAGGGTGACGATGCGCGGCGAAGCGGGGATGTCCTGGATGCGCGTATAGAGCAGTTGACTCAGTGTTCGTGACATTCGGGTCATCGATAGGTGAGGAGCCGAACCGTCTGACCGATCGGCCAGACGGTTCGTGACTCAGTGCTACTCGGACGTCCCGGCCGATGCATGCGCGTGCTTGGCCGCGGCATATCCCCAGGTGTGCGCGTGACCCAGCGTCGCGCCGCCCGCCCAGTAGGCATTCACGCTCGGGCACGCCACGCAGTTGCCCGCGCCGTAGAGGCCGACAACCGGTTCGCCTTCCCAGGTGATGACCTGGCCGTTCTCGTTGATCACCGGTCCCCCGCTGGTGTCCACCGCGGAGGCAGTCATGATCTGCGCGTAGTACGGACCGGTGTCCGACAGGGGGTACATGGAGGCATTTGGCTGATCGGGAGATGGCCACTCGGTCAGTTTCATCGGGAATGAGTTCCAGGCGGAGTCGTACGGAGACAATCCGCGATAGAAGTCGGGGTCGACGCCCGCCGCCGCATACTCATTGAATTTCGTGACCTCGGCAACCATTGTCTCGGCGAAGTCCGAGGTGAGCGCCATTCCTGGAGTCACCTGCGGGATGGATGCCACTCGCTCGATAATCTTTGCGGCCAGGTCTTCCAGCGTCTCACCGATCAGCACGAAGGGCGACGTGGTGGGATCGACGGGCAGCGGGAACCCGGTCGCCCAGTTCTCCTGTTGACGGGTGTCCCAGATCAGGAACCCGAGCAGGTTGTCATAGGTAGCGCCGGTGGCGAGCCAGTCGAGATGGGCCGTCGGGCGATCCTGGTAATTGGCATGCTCGTTGGTGAAACGCTTGCCGCGGCGGTTCACCATGAGGAACGAATCGCCGTTGTAATAGAAGACGCAGTTGTACGCGGCTTCGCTGGCGAGCGCCTGTTCCCAGATGCCTTCGTTGCGCCAGACCTGGTAGAGATTGCCGAGCTTCGCGTTGACCGCGGAGGACATCTTCAGGAAGTCACCCTCGTTGGTCGGAGCGCCACAGCCACCGTAGTAGGGACCGGGCATCATGTGGCGCATGAGGTCGGCGTTGCGGGAGAATCCGCCGCTGCCGAAGATGACTCCCTTGCGCGCGCGGAACGTCTGAACCGTCGTGACAGCGGCAGCCGGAGTCGCCTCCGGGGTTGCGCCCTCTTCGGTTACCGCAACCTCGACGCCGATCACCTCGCCGGCGGCATTGAGCAGCAGCCGTTCTGCCCGGTGCCGCAGGAGCACTGGCAGCCCGTTCTCGGCAGCCCAGGCCTCATAGCCAGCGATCAGGTTGCCGCCGCCCGACTGGACGCCATCGGGGTCCAGCGAGGCAAGCGTGCCGCCCTCTTTCATGACGTCTTCGGCAAACTGCGCCTGGTAATCGACGTTCAGTTGGCCATCGGTGCGGCCGTAGATCGTCTGCAGGGTCCATTTCGCCGCGCCGACGTCTTCCAGATAGGCCATCGCCTCCGGGGAGAGATCGTAGTAGGCATTGATCATGGTCCAGTCGTGGTCGTCGAGACCGAGCTGGGGATCGTCCGGGTTGTAGAGGTGTGGCCACGCATAGCGCGCCATGTACTTGAGGCGATCCTCTTTGGGATCTTCCAGCCCGGCCTCTGCCATCTGCCGGCTGTTCGGGGTGTACATGCCGCCACCGGAGACGACCGTGGTGCCACCGACGTAGGTGCCCTTCTCCAGGATCACCGTATCGCTGCCAAGGGACTTGGCCGTGATCCCGGCAGCGAATCCCGCGCCGCCAGAACCGACCACCACCACGTCGTATTCGTGATCCCAGCCGTTCTGCGCGAAGGCTTTCGACTGTGAGAGGGGGATGGCTCCCAGAGAACCGGCAGCGGCCACCGCTCCGGCGCCGCTCGCCTTGAGGAAGTTGCGTCGCGAAACACGGAGACGTGATTCGCGCGTCAGATCGTGATCCGACACGAGTCGATCCCTTTCAGGGCGCGGTGGGAACCTGCAGTTGGGCCAGCCGTCGCCCGTTGTTGCCGATCATCTGAGAACGGCACGCGAGAAAGCGCCCCACACCGCGCGATCTTCCGATCGCACGCGACGCTCTTGATCCATATCCTACGCCAGGGCAAGCATCATGTAAAGACCTGGCGAAACGATGATGGGCACATGATCAGCGGGGTGACTGGGCCGCGCATGTATGCGACGCACGGCATCAGCGCCATGAAATTCGGCCCAAGACGATATCCAATGATTGAATAGGTGTATACTGTCCAATGCGTAAACGAGACTCATTCTCAACTAGAGGGTGAGCGCAGGAGAACCGAGCATCGATGGACGCCCGACCGGCGCCGAAACGCGAATATCGCCAAACCGCCCAGCGCGCGATGATCCTCGAAACCGTGCAGGAGGCCGACGGCCACCTGACCGCGGGCGAGATCTTCGAGCGTGTGCGCCGGCGCGATCCGCGCATCGGCTACGGCACCGTCTATCGCTCGCTCCACCTCCTGGCCGAGCACGGTCTCATCCAGGAGCTCACCTTCGCCGATCAGGCCAGCCGCTACGACGGCCGGTGCGAACGGCACGACCATGTGCACTGCTCCATTTGCGGCGCCCTGGCCGATGTCGACGTTCCCGAGGCCCTGATGGCCCGTCATGTTGCCGAGGAGCGTTCCGGCTTCTCGATCTCCCATCACCACACCGTCTTTGTCGGGCTCTGCCCGATCTGTCGTGCCGCAGGACGGGATGGCGCGCGGGAGGACGGGTCTCGTTCGCGCAAACCGAACTAACGGTCCAGAGTCCAGGGTCCAGTGTCCAGGGCAATGAGAATCGCTCTGGGCATCGGATTCTGGACACTGGACCCAAATCAACCAGTTGTATTTCCGGCGGTCGGCGCCGGACCGTGTACGAGGAGGAACGTTTCCCTATATGTCGCAGACACCATTGTTCGAGGTCGAGAATCTTCACGTCTCCATCGAGGACAAGGAAATCCTCAAGGGCATCAATCTGACGGTCAACGACGGTGAAGTGCACGCGCTGATGGGCCCCAACGGTTCCGGAAAGAGCACGCTGGCCTACGTCATTGCCGGACATCCTGACTATGAGGTGACCGAGGGCGCCATCCGCTACAAGGGTGAAGACATCCTCGAATGGTCGCCGGATGAGCGCGCCCAGAAGGGTCTCTTCCTGGCGTTCCAATACCCAACCGTCATTCCCGGCGTCTCGATGGCGTCCTTCCTGCGCATGGCCGTCAAGAACGTGCGTGAGGCGCGCGCCGAAGAGATCGCGCTCAACGGCGGCGAGGCCAAGCCCTTCACCCCGCGCGAGTTCCGCAAGCTGATGCGCGAGAAGATGGAGATGCTGAAGATGGACGACTCGTTCGCCACCCGGTATCTCAACGAAGGCTTCTCCGGCGGTGAGAAGAAGCGGGCCGAGATTCTGCAGATGGCCCTGCTGGAGCCCCAGCTGGCGGTTCTCGATGAGACCGACTCGGGTCTCGACATCGATGCGCTCAAGGTCGTTTCTGAAGGGGTCAACGCCCTGCACGACAGCAGCGGCATGGCGATGCTGCTCATCACCCACTACCAGCGGCTGCTCAACTACATCAAGCCCGACTTCGTCCACATCGTCATGGACGGCCGCATCGTCCGCGAAGGCGGTCCGGAGCTGGCCCTCGAGCTGGAAGAGAAGGGCTACGAGAACATTCGCAACGAAGTCGCCGCTGCGGCCGGCGCGTAGCGCCGGAGGCAATAGGGAATAGGCAACAGGCAAGAGTCCAAGCCGAGCGCCTCGAGCATTTCACTATTGCCCATTGCCTTTTGCCTATTGCCCGTTTGACGAAGGAGAACCAAATGGTTGCACCACCACGACAGGTCGCGCAGGTCGAGATTGCCGACTATCAGTACGGCTTCCGCGACGAAGAGGACTACGTTTTCAAGAGCGAGAAAGGGCTGACGCGCGATACCGTCATCCAGATCTCGAAGATGAAGGGCGAACCCGAGTGGATGCTCGAGTTCCGCCTGAAGGCCTACGATCACTTTCTCAAGCGGCCGATGCCGACCTGGGGCGGGAATCTGGGCGAGATCGATTTCGACGACATCTACTACTACATCAAGCCGGCCGAAAAGCAGGGCAAGACGTGGGACGAGGTGCCGGAATACATCAAGAACACCTTCGAAAAGCTGGGCATCCCCGAGGCGGAGCGCAAGTTCCTGGCCGGCGTTGGCGCGCAGTATGAATCGGAAGTGATCTATCACTCGCTGCGCGAGGACCTGCAGAAGCAGGGCGTGATCTTCCTGGATATGGACGCCGGTGTGCGCGAGTATCCGGATCTGGTCAAGCAGTACTTCGGCACGGTCATCCCCGCCAACGACAACAAGTTTGCCGCGCTCAACAGCGCGGTCTGGTCGGGCGGCTCGTTCATCTATGTGCCGGAAGGCGTCAAGGTCGAAGTACCGCTGCAGGCCTACTTCCGCATCAATGCCGAAAACATGGGCCAGTTCGAGCGCACGCTCATCATCTGCGCTCCCGGGTCCTATGTGCACTACGTCGAGGGCTGCACCGCTCCGACCTACAGCACCGACAGCCTGCATTCCGCCGTGGTCGAGATCATCGTCCAGGAGGGCGCGCGGTGCCGCTACACGACCATTCAGAACTGGTCGAAGAACGTCTACAACCTGGTCACCAAGCGGGCCGCGGCCTACAAGAACGCCACCATGGAATGGGTCGACGGTAACCTCGGCTCCAAATTGACCATGAAGTACCCGGCGGTCTGGCTGATGGAAGAAGGCGCCCGTGGCGAGATCCTCTCGGTCGCCTTCGCCAGTGACGGCCAGCATCAGGACGCCGGTGGCAAGGTGGTGCATGTCGCGCCGAACACCTCCTCGCAGATCATCTCCAAGTCGATCTCCAAGGGAACGGGCCGCTCGTCCTATCGCGGTCTGGTGAAGGTCTACAAGGGCGCCGAGGGCGTGAAGAGCAACGTCGTTTGCGACGCGCTCCTGCTGGATGAGACCAGCAAGACCGACACCTACCCGTACATCGAGATCGAAGAGGAGCGCGTTTCCGTCGGTCACGAGGCAACCGTTTCCAAGGTGGCGGAAGAGCAGATCTTCTATCTGCAATCTCGCGGTCTTTCCGAGGACGAGGCGATGAGCATGATCGTCAATGGCTTCATCGAGCCGATCGCCAAGGAACTCCCGCTCGAATACGCGGTGGAGCTGAACCGCCTGATTCAGCTCGAGATGGAAGGATCGGTTGGCTAGTGGAAATAGGAGATAGGAAATAGGAAATAGGAAGCGCCTCCTGGCGAGTGAGCTTCCTCAAGGCGATCTGAGCCATTTCCCATTTCCCATTTCCCATTTCCGCTCCATGAGGAGCACTATGTCCGCAACACTTACTCAGGAAACCGGATTTAGCCGCGACGCGGTCGTGGCGCTTTCGGAACTCAAGAACGAACCCACCTGGCTGCGCGATGCGCGCCTGCGCGCGTGGGACACCTACGAAGCGATCCCGATGCCGGCCCGCACCGATGAGGAGTGGCGCCGCACCGATTTCCGCGCCCTCAAGTTCGGCCACCTGCAGCCGTTCTCGCCGAACGGTCACAAAGAGCGGTCGTTGGAGGCGTTGCTTTCCGGATTCGAGAACAACGGTGTCTCCGACTCGGCCGCCCAGGCCGGCATTCTGGTCCAAAAGGACGCTGCCACCGCCTGGTCGGAGGCGAATCCCGATCTGGTCGCCAAGGGCGTGATCTTCTGCGATCTCGATACCGCCGTCCGCGAGCATGAGGACCTGTTCAAGCAGTACTTCATGACCCAGGCGGTGCCGGTCGATTTCGGCAAGTTCGAGGCGTTGCACGCCGCGCTTTGGCAGGGGGGATCCTTCCTCTATGTGCCGAAGGGCGTGACCATCGACGAGCCGTTCCGCTCGTTCACGACCAGCACACACCCGTCCAATTCGGTCTTCACGCACACGCTGATTGTGCTCGAGCAGGGCGCTGAGGCCTTCCTGGCCGACGCCTATGGCTCCGAGACCTTCGGGGGACAGTCGTTCGCGTCGAGTGTCGTCGAGCTGATTCTGGGCAAGGCCAGCAAGCTGCGCTATGTCCAGATGCAGGACTGGGGACGCGACATGTGGAGCTTCATGACGGAGCGCGCCACGCTCGCCAGCGACGCGACGCTCAATTCGTTGCATGTCACGCTCGGCTCGAAGTTCAGCAAGAGCTCGATCGGTTCGCACCTGCAGGGTGAGGACGCGCTGGCCGAGATGCTGGGCATCTCGTTCGCCGATGGCGACCAGTTCTTCGATCATCACACCTGGCAACTGCATGAGTCGCCGTATGCGACCAGCGACCTCGAGTTCAAGACCGCGCTCAAGGAGAACGCGCGCACGGTCTATTCGGGTCTCATCAAGGTTTCCGAAGGCGCGCAGAAGACGGACGCCTACCAGCAGAACCGCAACCTGGTGCTCAGCCGCGAGGCGCGCGCCGATTCGATCCCGAACCTCGAGATCGCGGCGAATGACGTGCGCTGCACCCATGGCGCGACCATTTCGCAGGTCGTCCCGGAGCACATTTTCTACCTGCAGGCGCGCGGCGTGCCGTACACGGAAGCGCAGAAGCTGATCGTCGAAGGCTTCTTCCGCCCCGTTATCGACCGCATCCCGGTCGAGGAAATCCAGGGCTTCCTGGAAGGCGCCATCGCCCGCAAGGTGGGGATCTAGACGGGGAGTGGAAATGGGAAATAGGAGATAGGAAATAGCGGACGGCGATCGGCGAAGATCGGTCGTCAGAAGGGCAATCTATTTCCCATTTCCCATTTCCTATTTCCGCTCCCTTTGGGAGCCAAGAACCATGACCGCAACAACGCAACCTTCGACGATTGACGGTCTCGCCATTCGCAAGGACTTCCCGATCTTTCAGCAAGCGCTGACCGATGGGCGGCTGCCGCTGGTCTTTCTCGACAGCGCGGCGTCGTCGCAGCGTCCGGCAGTCGTTATCGACACGGTCAGCGATTTCTATCGCCGCACCAATGCCAACATCCACCGCGGCGTCTACCAGCTCTCCGAACAAGCCACGATGCGGTACGAGGAAGCGCGCCACATCGCCGCGCAGTTCATCAACGCCGCGAGTCCACGCGAATGCATCTTCGTGCGCAACACCACCGAGGCGATCAACCTGGTTGCCAGTTCCTGGGGGCGCGCGAATCTGAACCCCGGTGACCGGATTCTGCTCACGGTCATGGAGCACCATTCCAATCTCGTTCCCTGGCAGATGATTGCCGAAGAGCGTGGCGCCACTATCGACTACATCCCGCTCACGGGCGACCAGACGCTCGATATGGAAGCGTTCGAAACTCTGCTCAAGAACGAGCCGAAGCTGGTGGCGGTTGCGCATGTCTCCAACGCCGTCGGCACCATCAACGACATTCCCACCATCGTCGAGAAAGCGCATGCCGCAGGCGCGCTGGTGCTCGTCGACGGCGCCCAGTCGGTCCCGCACATGCCGGTCGACGTGCAGGCGCTCGATGTCGATTTCATGGCTTTCTCCGGTCACAAGATGCTTGGTCCGATGGGCAGTGGCATCCTCTACGGCAAGCGCGCGCTGCTGGAATCGATGCCTCCCTACATGGGAGGGGGGAGCATGATCCGCAAGGTGACGTTGGAGAAAACCACCTTCGCCGATCTCCCGGCCCGGTTCGAAGCCGGAACCCCGGCGGTCGCCGACCAGGTTGGACTCGGCGCGGCCATGCAGTATCTGGCCGGGCTGGGCATGGACAAGGTGCGCCAGCACGAGATCGAGTTGCTCGACTACGCCCTGGAGCAACTTCCGGGCGTTCCTGGGCTGAAAGCGTTCGGTCCGGACGATGTCGATCAGCGCGCCGGCGTGATCTCGTTCACGCTCGGCGACATCCACGCGCACGATGTGGCCGCGATTCTGGACGGCGAGAACGTTGCCGTCCGTGCCGGGCATCACTGCGCGCAACCGTTGATGGCTGATCTCGGCGTGGTCGCCACCACGCGAGCCAGTCTCTACGTCTACAACACGAAGGACGATGTGGATCGTCTCATCGCCGGCCTGCACAAGGCCAACAAGATTTTTGGGCTCTAGACGACTATGAGCGACGATCTTTACCGAGACATCATTCTCGACCACTACCGAAGTCCCCGGAACAAGGGAACCCTCGATCCTGCGGACTATTCCTACGAAGACGTCAACCCGCTGTGTGGGGACGAGATCCGTATCGACGTGCGGGTGAAGGACGACAAGATCGACGAGATCGCCTTCTCCGGTCGCGGTTGCGCCATCTCGCAGGCCTCGGCCAGCATCTTGATGGAGATGACCGAAGGCAAGTCGCTGGACGAAGTGAAGGCAATCACCAAGGAGGACCTGCTGGAAGAGCTGATGGTTCCCATCAGCCCGGCGCGCATGAAGTGCGCGCTGCTCAGCCTGAAGGTCCTCAAGGCCGGCATCTATGGTGTTGGCCACGACGAGGATTTGTAGAGGTTTGGTCCAGAGTCAAGGGCCCAGGGTCCAGTGACAGTCACTCTGGACTCTGGACCCTGGGCACCCGAATCGGTATTCACCATCACGCAGAGGTCGCAATGGTTCTCCGCAAACTTGGCCGGGCTGTCAAAGCCGGAACCCAACCGTCACAAGCCCCGTCCCGCCCGGGCGGCGATGTCGATGACAGCGAACTGAACTTCTATGTCGTCGCCAAGGTGTCCGACGTTGCGCCGGGCGAGCTGAAGTACGTCGAGGTCGGGCCGAATTTCGAGCCGCTCGTGTTGATCAACTTCGAAGGCGACTTCTACGCGCTCGGCGATCTCTGCACCCACGAGGAAGCGTCACTCTCCGATGGGGAGCTGGTCGGGGACGAACTCGAATGCCCGCTGCACGGCGGCGCGGTCGAGATCAAGACTGGACTCCCGGCGAACTTCCCGATCGTCGTGCCGTCCACCACCTATCGAACGCGGGTGGTGGGCGACGAAGTGCAAATCGGTCTGCCGAAATAACTCGGGTGCATTCCGATCCGACTGGAATGGCCGCTCCGGTTAGGGGCGGTCTTTTTTCGTCTGCGATATCTCCATTCCGGCAACTCCTGTTTGCGCGCCGGCCACAGATTGCATACACTGCATACAATCCTTTCCGTATCCAGCGTGGACGCCACCAAGCCACATTCGTGCGATGTACGACGGAGCATCCGTGACCGACACCTACGCAGCGATCGAATCGAAACGCTCACCACGCCGCTCTCGCCAGAGCTCACGCGAAGTTGCCTACGATTCGATCAAGCGCGCCATCCTGTCGGGCGAGATCGCGCCGCATGAACGGCTGGTAGAGGAGCGGGTCGCCGAAGCGCTCGGCATCAGCCGGACTCCTGTGCGCGAGGCGTTCGCGATTCTCGAGCATGAAGGGATGCTGGAGTCGGAACCGTACAAGGGATTGGCCGTGCGGCCAGTCACGGTCGACGAGTTCCTGAACATGTATGAAGCGCTCGGCATCATCGAAGCCGCTTTGGCCCGCCTGGCGGCCACCAAAGCCTCCGCCGGCGATATCCGCCGCATGGACGACGCATTGCAGCAGGCGGAACGCGGCATTCCGAACGATGTTCCCGAGCACCTTTCCGGCAACCGTGAGTTCCAGGCATTGCTTGGCGCCGCAGCGGATGCACCGTTTTTGACCCGGGTGCTGCTCGGAATCGAAGAACGCTCGGACATGTATCTCATCAATTCCGGCTTGACGCTTTCCGAGGGGAATATGCGCGCCGCGGTGGCGGACCGGCGAGCCATTCTCGATCGTGTTCGCCAAGGAGACGCCGACGGGGCGGCGGAAGCGTCGCTCATGCACGCGGCGCGCATTCGCGAGCGTTGGCAGCAGTTCTATCCGGGCGCTGCGTAGCGATCCTGGGGCGCGCATGAACCCGAGGGCGGAGCAAGAAGCCGGAAGTGTATGCAATGCATACGAAAGAAAGTTTCGAACCGTTGAAAGTCATCGGGCTGAGCCCGATTCGCATGGAAAGGAGATCTTCGAGCCGCACGGTTGTCCGTTGGATCGTCTGCAACGGCCAACGATGGTCGCTGAGCAGGGTGCAGTGCCCTGCACGCAGTATCGCTGAGGAGTAGAACCTTGGAACGCATGTGGAATCGTCGATCGCTTCTTCGAACTTCGGCTGCCGGTATGGGGCTGGCGGCGAGCGGTCTCTGGCTGCCAACGCTGGCACAGGATCCGACTGCCGTCCCGACCCCGGCGCCGGTCTCGGTTGGTGAATCCGGCACGGAAATCACCATGTGGGTGCAGGACTTCGGGCCTGCCATCGAGGCATTCCGGGTTGCCGCGCAGAACTACATCGATGCGGGCAACGATGTGAAGGTCACGGTCCAGCCGATCGCATTTGCCGATCTGCTGGCGAAGATGCTCCCCTCGATTGCCGCGGGTACCGAGGCGGACATCATGATGGGCTATACCGACTGGTATGTGGCTACCGATGTCTCGAAGCTCTTCCTCAATCTCGAGGGGCTGATCGGCACGCAGGAAGAGCTCGAAGCATCGCTCTTCCCGCAGACGCTGCAGACCATCGACATGCCAGAGGGCACCATCTACTACCTTCCCTGGTTGGCTGGAGCGAACGGTGTGATCACCGGATACAACGGCGCCATCTGGGCGGACAAGGGAATGGATCCGACCACGATCACGACCTGGGACGATCTGGTCGCCGCCGGGCAAGAACTGACCGTCATGGACGGCGATACCATGACAGTCGCCGGTCTCTCGTTGATGACGCCCATGCTGACCCTGATCAAGAACTGGATCTGGCAGATGGGCGCCGACTTCTACGATGGCGAGACTGGCGCGTGGAGTCTCAACACCGAGGCGGGACAAGCGTCGTTGCAGATGATCGTGGACGCGGCCCAGGGCGAAAAGCCGACGATGTCCTACGATCTGTGCGACATGGTAAACGAGTACGACGTGTGGCTCACGGGCAAGATCGCCACGCAGCAAATGGGCGCCTGGACCGTTGGCACCGCGCCGGACGAGCTGCAAGCAAACGCGATGTCGCTGCCGAAACTGGCCAACGCGGCTACCGATGTGGTGTATCCGGCACATATCGGCGTCATCACGCTTTCTCGCCGCCTGAGCGATGACGAAGCCAAGCTGCAGCACTGCCTTGGCATCGCCAAGCAACTCATCAGCGCAGATGCATTGATCGATGTGACGAATTCCTACACCGGCTTGATCTGTGTGCAGGATGTCTACAACGATCCGCGCATCGAGGAGACCAAGTTCGGCGCAATCTCGAAGCGGTTGGCGGAGACGACCTGGCCGCGCTCGCAGTGGCCGAAGGACCATATCGCCAATCCGATGCCCGCCAGCCAGGAGCTCGACCGGGCGGTTCGTGGCGAGATTTCCGTTTCGGACGCGCTCGCCAACGCGGACGAATACCTCAATACACAGGAAAAGGAAGCGCGAGAGCGGCTGGGTCTCTAGCGCAAGCAACGCAACGCCCGCGCGAATCCTTCGCCCGGGCGTTGCGCACCGTCCGCTTCAGCCAACAGTACATGGCCGGGTAACGGAGTCGTCATGGCAACAGCATCGATCGGAACACGCAGCGGTAGCGCGCCCCGGGCACGTCCATTTCGCAACGTCTCCGTCATGGGAGTGCTGGTCGCGCTTGGGTTGATTGCGTACTACGCGGTCGTCTTCATCTACCCCTTCTACCGCGCCGTGTGGCTCTCGTTTCACAACTGGGATTTCATCGTCGATCCGATTCCGGTGGGAACGCGCAACTACCAGCGAGCGTTCGAGGACGAGTATTTTTGGAAAGCGCTCAAGGTCACGGTCATGTTCTCGGTGGCCGAGATTGCCGCGGGAATCTTCGCCTCGTTCCTGGTCGCGCTCGGCGTTAGCCAGTTGCGCGGAGGTCGATTGCAGCGGGCATTCCTGGGGATCTTCTACCTTCCGGTCATCATCCCCAGTATCGTGACCGTGCTCCTTTGGCGATTCCTGTATTTGCCAAGCGGCGGCGCCTTCAACAGCATGCTGGGAAAACTCGGCATCCCTCCCCAACCGTTCCTGAACAGTCCCGACCAGGCTCTGTGGTGCATCGTGCTCATGGTGGTCTGGGCCAATGTCGGTGGCTCGGCGATCATCTTTTTCGCCGGTATCAATGAAGTGTCGACCGACCTGCTGGAAGCGTCGCGTCTCGATGGGGCCGGGCTCTGGCGCCAGACCATCGACATCATCGTGCCAATCATGAAACCGATCTTCTTCTACCAGATCGTGGTTTCTGTAATCGGCACCGTGCAGATGTTCGAGCAGTTCTACCTGCTGACCGGACCCGCATTTTCCACCCGCACGCTGGCGGTTTACACCTATGACCTTGGCTTCAAAACGCTCAGCCTCGGATACGGCGCGGCGGTCTCGATCCTCATCTTCCTCCTGTTGTTGATTGCCACAGCCGTGCAGTTCCGCGGGTTCCTGATGGCGAGGGGTGACTAATGGCTGTCCAAACGATGACCGATCATCACGCGATCACGTTTCCACGCACGCTCTGGGCCAACGGGGCCTGGGTGAAATCGGTGATCGTGGTGCTGCTCAGCCTGTTCGCGCTGGTCATGATCATTCCGCTCCTCTGGCTTGTCTTCGGGGCATTCAAGACCAACGTCGATATCGTCACGACGCCGATTCAGCTCCTCCCACGCGAGTGGACCACCGAGGGCATTCGGATGGTGTGGAACACCTCGGGGCTGCCACGCGCATACGCGAACAGCTTGATCATCAGCGCGCTCGTGGTCGCCTCGACCCTGTTGACCTCGTCGTTAGGCGGCTACACCTTCGCGCGGCTGCATTTTCCGGGCCGTGACCTGATCTTCTATTTCATTCTCTCGACCACCATGATCCCGTTCGTCACGCTGCTCATTCCCTTGTATCTGGTCATGCTGGATCTGAATCTGCTCAACACCTATGCCGGCATCTGGTTGCCGGCGGCAGTGTCGTCGTTCGGCATTTTTCTTTGCCGTCAGTTCATTCTGGGGATCCCCAACGATCTCTACGATGCGGCGAAGGTCGATGGCGCGAGCGACTTCCGCATCTACTGGCAAATCATTCTTCCGTTGATTCGTCCCGCGCTTTCCGCGCTCGCCATCTTCTCGTTCCTGGGAGCGTTCAACATGTATCTGTGGCCCCTGGTGGCGCTGAATGACACGTCGCTCTACACCCTGCCGCTGCTTCTCGTACAGATTGGGACCACGATGGGAGTCACCAACTACCAGGCCATCATGGCGGGCTCGCTGCTGGCGAGCATTCCAACAATCGTGGTCTTCATCATCTTCCAGAAGAACTTCGTCAAGGGCATCGCGCTTTCAGGTATCAAGGGATAGCTCGCTCGAACAGGAGGAAGCATTCGTGACCGTTCGATTCGGTGTGGTTGGCTTGCGCCGGGGCGCAAGCTTTGTGCGGGTGTGCTCCGCGGCGACCGGGGCAACCGTGTCCGCGCTCTATGACATCAACGCAGAGGCAGTTGGAACCGCCGCGGCCGAGATCGGTGCACGGCCGTTCTCCGACTACGAAGCGTTCCTGAACTCCGATATCGACGCGGTCGTGATTGCATCTCCGCTGGCATTTCATGCCGGACAGGCGGCGCAAGCGCTGCGAGCCGGGAAGCATGTGTTGAGCGAAGTGACTGCATGCCTGGATTTGGCGCAGGCGGCCGAGCTCGTGGCGGCAGCGCGGGAAAGCTCGGCGGTCTACATGATGGCCGAGAACTATCGCTATCTGGATGAAGTCGAGCTGCTCAAGCGGCTCGCGGACGACGGCCGCTTCGGCGATCTCTATTTCCTGGAAGGGGAGTACCTGCACGATTGCAAGGATCTCTGGTTCGACCGGGACGGGAATCTGACCTGGCGTGGCCGCGGTGAGCTCGGGGTCTACTGTACCCACAGCCTGGGACCGCTGCTCTATATCACCGGAGAGCGGGTGGACACCGTCTCCTGTGTCGAGGTGCCCGGCGGAAAATTCCGGGAGGACATCCAGAACCCGACCATGCACCTGATGCAGATGGTGACCGACAAGGGGACCGTCTTCCGGGTGCGGGTGGACCACGTTTCGCCCCGTCCACACCAGATGGCCTACTACTCCGTCCAGGGCACCCGCGGGTCGTTCGAATCGTGGCGTGGCCACGGCGATACGAGCAAGCTCTGGCTCGAAGACGAGCACGAGCCATCGCGCGTCAGCGGCGAGGGCGCGCAATGGCATGCCACTGGCCCATATGCCGAACGCTACATCCCGGAACGGTTGGCCGTCCCGGCGGAAGCGTCCTTCGGCGGACATGGCACCAGCGAGTATTGGATGCTGCGGGATTTCCTGGCAGCGGTCAAGGGCGAAATCTCGTCGCCCATCGATGTCGACCGGGCGATGGACTACACCTTGCCCGGCATCGTCGCGCTCGAATCGGCGCGCACCGCGGGCACACCGATCGCGGTGCCGGATTCGCGGCTGTTTTCCTAGTTCGTACGAACTGCACGTCGGAAAGGACAATCAGGGCACGGAATGAAGATCACGCGTATTTCGAGCACCGTCGTCAACGCCAACATGCGCAACTGGATTTTCGTCAAGGTCGAAACCGACCAGGACGGACTCTATGGCTGGGGCGAGGCGACGCTGGAATGGAAGACCGCCGGAGTGGTCGGCTCGGTGGAAGACATCGGCCGGCTGCTGATCGGCGAGGATCCGCGCCGTATCGAGCATCTCTATCAGATCATGACGCGCCAATACTTCTGGCGGGCCGGCATCGAAGGGATGAGCGCGATTTCCGGCATCGAGCAGGCGCTTTGGGACATCAAGGGCAAGGCGCTTGGGGTGCCGGTCTATGAACTCCTCGGTGGACGCGTGCGCGACCGCATCCGGTTGTACAACCATCTTGGCGGCGGCCAGATGAACGTCATGTACGAAAGCACGGAAACGAGGCAGTTCGCCGAAAACGCGATCTCCATCAAGGAATCGGGCTATACCGCCATCAAGTTCATGGCGGTGCCGCGTACAGAACCGGTCGAAGGGGTGCAGCAGGTCAAACAGGCCGCGCGTTACGTCGAAGCGATTCGCGATGCGGTCGGCGATGACATGGATCTGATGGTCGACTTGCATGGCCGCACCTATCCCGCCATGGGTGTCGAGTATTGCCATGCGCTCGAACCCTACGGCTTGCTCTTCTTCGAAGAACCGTGCACCACCGAAGACATCGATGCGACGTTGGAAGTCACGCGCAAGTCCAGGATCCCGATCGCTACCGGCGAGCGGCTCGTGGGCAAATATCAGTTTCGCGAGCTGATCAGCAAACGCGCCTGCCACATCATCCAACCCGATCTTTCGCATTGTGGCGGTCTTTGGGAAGCGCGCAAGATCGCTGCGATGGCGGAAGCGCATTCGATTGCGGTCGCGCCGCACAATCCGAACGGTCCGATCGCCACGGCGGTGACGATACATTTCGCCGCCGCCACCCCGAACTGGTTCATTCAGGAAGCGATCACCAACGATGTGCCCTGGCGCAACGAGGTGGTTATCGATCCGGTCGTGGCCGTGCAGGGCTACGCGGAGATTTCAGACCGCCCAGGGCTCGGCATCGATATCGACGAGAAAGAAGCGGCGAAGCACCCCTTCAAACCGGAAGCGATCCAGCGCTACTTCCACCCGGACGGTTCGGTGGCTGATTGGTAGTCAGTCGTCAGTCGCTAGTCGTTAGTAGGCAGTCGTCGGTAGTTGGTCGGCAGAGGGGAAACGCGAGGACCGTGCCTGGCAGCACGGTCCTCACGCAACCCCCCGGTTTTCTGTCCCGCACGCGGGACCCCCGCGTAGTGATCTAGGATGGAATCTCGACGAACTGGGCCGAGACGTAACCGCTGAGGCCAGAGACTGGATCGTCGACCGGGACCCAGTCGCCAACCGGCGACCCCGTGACCGTCAGCTCAGTGCCGGCGGCAACCACCGTCAGAACCTCGCCATCCGTGGCCGGTTCCGCGCGGAGATTGATGTCGGCTGTCGCGATGACGGTGGAACTGACCGCAGCCGGGGCGGTGGTGATGGTGCTCAATCCGCGTCCGAGATAGATATAGACCAGCGACGATTCGTCCGCGCCACGGATGACCGAGATGCCGGAGAATCCCGAGTCGTTGCGCTCGCGCAGGCCGACGGCCAGCTCGTCTCCATCCTGGATTCCGCCGATTTCACCGCATGCCACCAGGGTGGGATCATCCGCGCTGACGCGAATAGCAATCGAGTGCCGCTCGCCGATCAGGTCGTCCAATGGCGAGCGAACCGTGGTTACGCTGCGGGCCACCAGGGCCGCAGGCGGCACGCCCACGACGCCATCGGCATCGCTGACCTCGAGCAGTTCGAAGACTGTGGCGCCGGAGGCGGCATCGCAGGTGCCCTGGATGATTTCTGCGTAATAGGGTGGGAGCGCGGCATCCTCCGCGCCGGTCTTGGCGATCGGGAGGCAGACGGAAACACCGCCCGTCCCGGTGCCAGTCCCGGTTCCGGTGGTCGTGCTGGTGCCGCCAGTGGACGAACCACCGACCGCAGCCGGAGTAGGTGTGGTCACGATGACCTGGGCGCCGCCGGAGGTGGTGTCGGCGGAGGCGAATTTGGGGCCCAAGGCTGCGACGCCAGCGAGAATCGGGAGCTGGCGAAGCACTTGGCGCCGTGAGGGCGCGTACGTCAGCGCTCGGGCGAGGGCGTCGAAACGACGGGCATCCATCCTACGTTAGGCTCCTTCCATACCGTGCAGCGGGAAGGGCCTTGGGGGATGGCCTATTGAGCACGAATCATTGACTGTGTACATGCTACTCGTTCGTACAGAACGTGCAAGATTTTCCTGTCGGGCACGTTTGTACGCTAGCAACGTCACTTTGCAGGCGTTCGTACGCATTGACAATGCGGCACACTCGACGATAACGATGCAGAACGTACAAATCGAACGTTCAGAATTCCCCAGACTTTGCGGTTAATGTGCGCGCAACCGAGGGCGAAACAGCAACGAACAACCGAGAGGCGGGGAGGACGTTGCGAGGGCTTTTCGGGAACGCGGAATGACAGGACTCCCTCGATTCTTCGCGGGAATCGAGGATCCGCCGCATGGTGCGGCCCCTTGACGTGGATGCTACGGCAGCACCGGGAGCAGCGCGAACCGGATCGACGACGGCCGCCCGTCCGAACCGGTGTCGCCGTAGTCGGCGACCGCGGCGCGTACCCAGCCGGTGGAACCGTCGCCGAGGTCGATCAGGTACGAGAGCTGATAGGCATCGGCACTGGTGCCGGTGCTGGCGGATTGCCCTGCATCGACGGCCAGGACGTTGTAGCGCGCGCCGGGATAGAGATCGAGCAGCCCGATGCTGGTCGCGTCGGCCCATTGCCAGGGAAACGATGTCAGGTCCACCGGAGCATTCCAACCCGACGGGACAACTACCGTCAGCGGACCATCTGACAGGAGGCGGTTGCCGATTTCGTGCGTCGGGTTGCGCCAGCCCATACCGGACGGAAGTTCGGGCGCTTCCATTGGCCAGTATCCGGGGCCGGGCGCGCAGTTGTAGCCACAACCATAGGGATAACGCGGTGTCTCGCCGTTGATCTCGGCGCTGTAGAGGAAGGTGCGCAGCTCGAAATGCAGGTGGCTTGGCGCGATCCATCCTGGCACGGAAGCGACCGTAGCCAACTGTTGCCCCCGGGTGACGTGCGATCCCTCGGCAACGGTGACCGATTCCGGGTTCAGATGGCCATACATCGAAAAGAGCGTCGGGGAATGCTGGACCACGACGACACGGCCGGGATAGTCGGACCCAACGAAGACAACATCCCCTTCGGCCACTGCCAGGACGCTGGCCCCAGCGGTGTCGGCTCCATCCTGGCGATACCAGTCCTCCGCGGTGTGCCAGTTGCCTGGGTTGTACCAGGTGTTTTCTGTCTGGAATCCGTGACGAACCAGGAATCCGTCACCGGGGATACCGCCCGGATTGGCGATCGGAAGCCCAAAGGCAAAGGTCGACTGCGCTCTCCCTGTTCCCCGAAACGCAAGCGCCAACCCCGCGGCGCCCAACCCACCGAGCAGCCGTCTGCGATCGAACCCCGAACCCATGCACTGCCTCCTCTACGTTCGAATTCGGCAAAATAGTACGCTGGCAGCGTCATGTTTGCGATTTCTCCCCAAGAGCGTGAGGAGGGTACCGCGTGTGTGATCACGGGTAGACCGGTGGGTTTCACTTTCCGCAAGTGTTCTTTCAGCATGCTCGGGACGTTGGAGCGCGGTGGGTTCGAGCGTCTTGCGCTGCTGATCCGGAAGGAGCGGCTGACGAGAGCCAGAGAGGCTTCTCCGGAATCGACATGAAGCAAGTGGGGAAGAATGGGTTCAGGATTGGAGGGCGTGGTCGGCTGCCTCGATGGCAAGGCGGCATCGGACGGTGATTTCTTCCGTGAGATCGAGCGGTCCGAGCTCGCTCAGCGCGAACCAACCAACCTTGTCCATTGGTGAGGCGGGTTCGCCAGTGGCGTAGTAGATCAGGTCGATGTGCTGGTGATTCGGGCCGATCTGCTCGAGCTGGATTCCGGCAGGCGTCACGAGCTGCATCGGCAGTGCCGGATCGTCGAATGCCAGGGTCGAGCCACGCAGAAGCGTGCAGGCCACACCCGTCTCCTCCATGACTTCGCGCACCGCAGCCTCATCCGGCAGTTCGTTCGGCTCGATGTGGCCGCCTGGCGGCAGCCAGCGATTCAGCTTTGCATGGAAGTGCAGCAGCACCCTATCGTCATGTACGACGAAAACGGCTACCGTGAAATCGCGGGTCTGCGGCGATTCGATCATGCGGGGCCGGGCGAATCAGTCGCGCCGTTGGACGATGCGTCCCGCTTCGTCAACCACGCGCTTGCCGCAGCTTCGACCCATTTCCATTCGATTTCGGGTTCGAGCTCGATCGTCTCGTACTCGCTGGCCTGCGCGGCCGATCGAAGCGGATCGACCTGTTCGGGAGCCGGAGTGAGGTACTCGGACGCTTGCTCGTCCAGCCAGTCGGCCAGGATTGCCTCGGCATCGATCGACGACGGTCGTTGCGCCGGCGCTTCCGGCCAGGGGGTGGCGCCAACCGGTGCGGTTGGATCGTACGCGGCGCCTGTGTAGCGGGCCGACATCGCCTCCGATTGCTGAACCATTGCAGCGGCTTCCGCTCGATCGTCATCCAGCCAGCGGCGCGCCCATTCCTGCGCCAGGAGGGTCGATGCGGTTTGATGGCTCGTTTGTCCACTCGGCTGGGTTGGCGCCGACCATCCGGAACTGGCGCGCAGGCCGCGTTGCGGCGCGGGGGTTTCGGGTTCCGGCGAGCGGACGATACCGCGCGCCAGAGCGATTGCCCCGACCACCAGCGTGTGGAACGTCAGAATGAACACCCAGGTGCGCAGTGGCTGCGCGACCCAGAGATCGCCAGGAGAGCTATAGAGATTCCAGGGCAGCAAGACCATGAGCGCAACAAAAAACGCGCCAGCGTCGACCGCCAGGAACCCGGTTCCGGTGAGCCAGTCCAAGATGGTGCGCCCGCTCGGCGCGCGAAACTGTGAAGTACGTGCGTACGCCATGATCGTTGGTTTTCCTATCGGTGCGTTCCGGTAGCTCCGGGCGGAGCACAACTGGAACCCTCCCGGCCTTTCTTGCGGTTAGCAGCCGCGACCGAAGGGCGAACGACACCGTTCCCTCATCGCTCAGTGTAGTAAAGAAACCGATCCGGGTCCAGACTGAACGGTCGCCTTTCCTGGCCAGATCGACGGCAATTTGCCTCGAAATGACCCACAAACCAGCGAATCGGAGCGCACAACACTGCTCGTCTCGAAATCCAGCGCACGCAATTCGATTGGACTGGACAATTCCCGCGGATTTGCTCGCTCACGGCACGACGCATGATTTGTCCGCAAGAGATGAGCGCGAACTTGAGAAGCGGGTCGGTACGGTATGATTTCCCGCAGCGCGAAGCAACGTTCATCCGGCGCGGTTTTCGTGCTGTCTTGCGTCAGGGGAGTTCCTGGCGCGCCAACGATAACTGGTCACGTCCGCCTGTACCGACCTGGCCCAGGCAGCGGAGTGCGCATAGGCATGGATAGCTTCGTTCCCGTTCCACCCAAAGAGGCGTATACGCCGAAAACGCCAATGCGTTGCCCGGTTTGCGATCAAGAGCTGACCGATGTTCAGATCCGCGATTTGGGGGGTGTGACGGCCGACATCGTCTGGCAGGTGCACGCCGGTTACTGCCCGGTGGACGGCTGGTTCCAGGCCGAAGTCGTCTCGCGGCCGCCGCGGGAGATCTTCCCGGTGCATCGCCCGTTTGGCGCGGCGCGACGGCTCATGCTCAACAACAATGAGATTTTTGCTTTTGCCACTGTGTGGAACGACGTTCCGTCGGACGTCAAACGTTCACGGGTCGACCCGCTCGATCCGCAATACTGGCGTGTCCGGAGCCGCAAGGCCGAAGGCGCGCGCTGACCGTTTTCCCGCCCGCGCTCGTTCGTCCGCCCACCTCGCACTATCCGATCCGATCTGGGAGTTGGTCCTGATCGATCGCTAGAGCACGTTTCAGGATGGAAAGCCGGCCAACCGCTCCAGCACCAGTGCCACCGGATGAACTCCCTGTTGCCCCCGACCCGTTGACCGAGTCGTTGTTTGCGAAAGCGCGGGGCATCACGCCCATTGCGCTCTTGCTGGTCCTGCTACTCGCCTACTTCCTCATCGAAATCAAAGCGGTGCTGATGCTCATCATCATCGCGTATCTCTTCGGAACCATCATCGAGCGGCCGGTCAACCACTTGCAGCGGCGGCATCTGCCACGCGGGCTTAGCATCCTGCTCATCTATGCGGCCATCATCGCCTGCATCGCCGTGCTGGTCTATGTGCTTGCTCCCACCATCTCGCAGGAGGCCGACATCTTCCGGCGCGAAGCGCCGGATCAACTGCGTGAATTGCAGGGGACCTGGCGATCGAGCGACAACGGCATTCTGAGCGGCCCGGGTGTGGACGGCCTGCAGAACCTGATCGAGGCCATTCAGCGGCCGCCCGATATCCCGGACGATACCGCGCGCGGGCTCGTCTTCGGCGTTACCGGCGGACTGCTGGGGGTCATCAGCGTCTTCGTCATCACCTTCTACTACTTGATGGAGAAGGACTTCACACGCAGTTTGTTGTTGATGCAGTTTCGACCGTCGACGGCCTCCCGCATCCGGCGCACGCTCGACAATGTCGATCAACAGCTCGGCCGCTGGATGCGCGGCCAACTGACCCTTTGCCTCATCATCGGCATCACGTCCACTATTGCCTACGGATTGCTCGATGTCCGCTTCTGGCCGGTGCTCGGGCTGATCGCCGGAGTCACTGAGGCCATTCCCATCATTGGGCCGTGGATTGGCGGTATTCCCGCGGTTGCCATGGCGCTCACGCAATCGTGGGAAAAGGCGCTCATGGTGGCTGGCGTGGCCATTGCGATCCAGTTCACAGAAAACTGGGTGCTGGTGCCGCGGGTGATGAAGGGCGCGGTCGGCCTCACGCCGCTCACGGTCTTCCTGGCGTTGCTGGTTGGCACCGAGTTCATGGGTGTCATCGGGGCGTTGCTGGCCATTCCCATCGCGGCGGCGATCCAGGTGATCGTTTCGGAATACATCCGCGCGCGCCGTGAGGGTGACAACATTCCCGCGACGTCGAACTGGCGCTGGCTTGGCGACCGCCACTTCCTTGGGCGCACAACACGCCCGCCCACCACCGTCCCGCCCCCGGCGAGCCCATACACCTGGCCCACCTCGGACGATCGAGGCGAATAGTCGTCAGCCAGCGGAAAGCGGCAAGAACGGGCGGCTCCCGACTGCCTACTGACGACTTCGTTTCACCGGCCGCATGAGGAGCTCTACGGCTTCTTCGTGGATCTCGAAAACCCAGCCCTCGACAGTGACGATGGCTGGCGAGCTGATCTCGCCGTGCCGCAATTCGACCTTGCGGCCGGAAAGCTCATATATCGTGGCCGGTTGCAGCGCGAAGGGGTGGCGCGGGTTGCGATAGACCTGGCGTGTGCCGCCCGCGAGCTCGACGGCTTCCTCGGCCAGCGCCTGGGCCTCTGCTTCGGTCAAGAGTGTCTTGGTTTCGTCGCTCGCCATCCTGCCCCGCGATCGTTTCGCCGAATCGTCTGGCTAATTCTGCTATGTTCCTGCAAAGAGCGCACCGACTCTGCACTGGAAGGATTGCATGCCCTATGCCGACCGACTCGTTCGACTATCAAGCGACGATCGACGAGATGATGCCCGGCGTCATTGCCGATCGCCGTCATCTGCACCAGCATCCCGAGCTGGCATTTCATGAGTTCGAAACTGCCGCCTTTGTGGCCGACCGTTTGGCCTCGCTCGGGCTCGAGGAGATCAAGACCGGTGTCGGAAAGACTGGCGTGACCGGTTTGATCAAGGGCACCGGTTCCGAGGGAAGCGGGAAAGTGCTCATGCTACGCGCCGATATGGACGCGTTGCCGATTCTGGAAGAGAACGAGGTCGAATACGTTTCGCAGAATCCCGGCGTGATGCACGCCTGTGGACACGATTCGCATGTCTCCATGTTGCTTGGCGCCACCAAAGTGCTGATGGACCGGCGGGGCGATTTTGCGGGCACGGTGAAAGTCCTCTTTCAGCCCGCGGAGGAGGGGGGCGGCGGCGCATCGGCAATGCGCGCCGACGGCGCGCTCGAGAACCCCACCGTCGACGCGGCAATGGGCATTCACATTTGGCAGGATGTCCCGTGCGGCGATGTTTGGGTACGGGAAGGCACTGCCATGGTGGGAGTGACGGGGTTCACCATCATCGTCAATGGCAAAGGCGGGCACGGCGCAAGTCCGCATCTGACGTTCGATCCAATTGTGGTCGGCTCCGCGATCGTCAATGGATTGCTGACGCTGGTGTCACGCGAAAAGGACCCGGTGGTGCCCGAAGTGGTCAGCATCGGGTACTTCCGCAGTGGCAATGCGGCCAATGTCATTCCGGACACCGCCGAACTGCGTGGCACGATCCGCTCGGTGACCAAAGCGCAAGGCGAGGAGGTGCGAAACCGCCTCGAAGCGCTGGCAACGGGAATCGCCGCATCGATGGGAGCGTCGGCCACGGTGATCTTCGGAGGATCCGCGCCACCGCTGGTCAACGATCCGGAGATTGCGGCCATCGTGCGTGATGCCGCCATCGAGGGCTTCGGGGACGAGCGCGTCTCCGCTGGAAAACTGATGAGCGTATCGGAAGACTTCGGTGAATTCCTCGATCCGGTGCCCGGTTGCTACTTCTTCATCGGTAGCCGCAACGAGGAGAAGGGGTTCGTTTACGGGCACCACCACCCGCGTTTCGACATCGACGAAGAAGCGATGGCCACCGGCATCGAAGCGATGTCGCGCGCGGCGATCAAGTATTTGCAGAGCTGACGAACGTCCAAAGTCCGGAGTCCATGGTCCAGCGCAATGCTGGGCGCTCTGGACACCGGACACTGGACCCGGGACGTGAACGAGAAAGGACAACAACACGCATGGTCGCTTCCACGCGGGACCTGAAGAACGATATCGACGAGATCATGCCCGGTGTGATCGCCGACCGGCGGCATCTGCACGAGCACCCAGAACTGGGGTTCCAGGAGTTCGAAACCGCCAAGCTGGTGGCCGAGCGGCTGGAATCGATGGGGGTCGAGGATATCCGCACGGGCATTGCGGTCACCGGCGTGACCGGGCTGATCAAGGGCACGAAAACGGGTGGCCCGGAGAAAGTCGTGCTCGTGCGCGCCGATATGGACGCCCTGCCGATTCTGGAAGAGAACGACGTCGACTACCGTTCCAAGATCGACGGCAAGATGCACGCCTGTGGGCACGACGCGCATACCTCGATGCTGCTCGGCGTGGGCCGGCTGCTGCTCGACCGGCGCGATGAGTTCAGTGGCACAGTCAAGTTGCTCTTCCAGCCGGCCGAAGAGGGCGGCGGCGGCGCGCGTGTCATGATCGAGGAGGGAGTGCTCGAGGATCCGCCTGTCGATCTCGTCTTCGGTCAGCACGTGGCGGCTGAGATCCCGGTTGGAAAAATCGAGCTGCGCGGGGGACCGTGCATGGCGGCCGCGGACCGGTTCGATATTCTCATCAAGGGACGCGGCGGACACGGGGCGCAACCGCACCTGACGGTCGATCCGATCGCGGTGGGCGCGCAGATCGTGACCGCGTTGCAGACCATTGTGGCGCGCGAGGTCGACCCGACCAAGGAAGCGGTCGTCACGGTCGGAGCATTTATCGCGGGCGATGCCTCCAATGTCATTCCGGACACCGCCACCATGCGCGGCACGCTGCGCTCGTTCGATCCCGAGGTGCGGGCGTTGCTTGGGCGCCGTGTGGGCGAGATCGCGACTGGCATCGCGTCGGCCATGCGCGCCGAGGTGGAGTACCGCTACGATCCGGGCTATCCGGCCACTATCAACGATCCAGTCGAGACCGAGAAGGTGCGCGAGATCGCGGCTGAGGTCGTCGGCGAGGAGAACGTCATTACCCACGACCTGCAGATGGGAGCCGAGGACTTCAGCTACTTCCTGGAGCGGAAACCAGGTTGCTTCTTCTTCACCGGAACGCGGGATGAAGAGAACGGCATCTACTGGGGACACCATCATCCGAAGTTCGATGTTGCCGAAGATGGCATGGCGGTCGGCATGGAGGTAATGGTCCGCACGGTCCTGAACGCCTTGAACGAGGAGTAACCGCACGCTTCGAGCGGGTTGGTGCGGGCACACCGGGAGCCAGGACTGGCTCCCGGTTTTCTATGTCTGGATGACGTGATTGGTGCGAGACACCGTGCGAATCGCGCGAAAAAGGGCGTACAACTTACCGCCCGGTCTGTGAACGGTTCACAACTCACGATCTTCTTGACACCGAAAACGGGGACTGCGTAGTATTTTGCCCATTGATTTGGGAGCGCTCCCACAAATGGGAGCTGATAGTGCCAGTAGCGCCGCGATTTTCGTGGCCGCGCTCTCACGGCGATGGAGCCGGATGTGACGACGCTGGAAGAGATTGCAACGCTTGCGGGAGTCTCGCGATCGACCGTGTCCCGGGTCGTGAACGGAGACCCACGGGTGAGCGCCGCGGCACGTCAACGCGTCGAGGCAGTGATTTCCGAGCGTCACTATGTGCCCAACGCAGCCGCGCGCAGTCTGGCGTCGCGCCGTACCCGCATCATCGGATTGCTCATCTCTCCCTCGGTTGGCGTGATCCTCACCGATCCCTTTTTCACCCAGTTGATCGAGGGCGCGGTGCGCGCGGGCAACGACTCGGACTACATCCTCACGATCCTGATGGAGACCGGCGATTCGCCGCACACCGCCGATCGCATCTACCAACGCTTCATCCGTAGCCGGCATGTCGATGGCGTGGTGATTCTCTCCAGCGTGGTGGAGGACCCCATCGTTGCGCGTCTGCAAGGGGACAACTTTCCGTTCGTGCTGATCGGGCGTCATCCGCATCACACGGTGAACTTTGTCGATATCGACAATCGAAGCGCGGCGACCACTGCCGTGGCCCATCTGCTCCAGCACGGCTACCGCCGGATCGGCATCATCACCGGCCCGGCGAACATGATTGCCTCGATCGACCGGTATGCCGGCTATGTGAACGCGTTGCAGGAAGCCGGGCGCGTGCCCGATCCCGCGCTCACGGTCTATTCCGATTTCACCCGGCGAGGCGCCTATCGCGCGATGTCGCACCTGCTCGACCGGGGCAACGAACCGCCCGATGCCATGTTTGTGGCCAGTGACACCATGGCGTCTGGTGTGCTCCAGGCGCTGCGCGACCAGGGGTTGCGCGTGCCTGAGGATGTCGCCGTGATGGGGTTCGACGGTTTGGACGAGGCCCTGGTTTCGCAACCGATTCTATCGACCGTCTTCCAGCCGATTCGCGAACTTGGATCCGAGGGGGTCCGCGCGCTCATCGAGTTGTTGGAGCATCCCGATTCGGCTCCCATTCATCGATTTCTTCCCTATCGATTGCAGATCCGCCGGTCGTGCGGCTGCGTGGAAGAGAACAGCGCCTGCTCGGCAAACCCTGAAGGAGGTGCTGCGGCCTGACGCATTCGGGTTCACAGGTGAGCCCGATCTCACTCTTGGTTCGAACCATCCACATGGTGTGGAGGACGAAACGCGGACCGGCATCTGGGCCGGCCGCATGAAGACCAACGGAGGACTTCATCGATGACCGACGAACGGCTCAAGACACTCGAAACGATTGGAAGGCTCGTTAGCGAAGGCAAGATCGATCGCCGCCGCCTCTTCCAGACCGCGGCCGCGCTTGGCCTCACCGGCGCTGTCGGCGGCGCCTCGGTCGCCAGCACCGCATCATCGGCAATGGCGCAGGACAGTGGTGATCTCAACTTGGTCACGATCTCCCAGGAGCAGCAGGCGACCTGGATCAAGAACTTCAACCCGCTCAACTCGGCGGATACGTCCCGCTGGCCGACGCAGGGCGGTATCTATGAGCCGATGGCGATCTACAGCACGCCGCAGGGGCAGCTCAACCCCTGGCTGGCGGACAGCTGGGAGTTCAGCGAAGACGGCCTGACGCTCACCTTCCACATGCATCCGGGCGTGAATTGGTCGGACGGGACGCCGCTGACCGCGCAGGATGTGAAGTTCACCTTCGATCTCCTGATGTCGAACGAAGCGCTTGTCGGCACCGGCGCCATCCGCACCGCGTTGCCACATCTGTCTGGCGTCGAAGCTCCGGACGATGCCACGGTGGTCTTCACCTTTTCCGAAGTCTTCACGCTGGCGCTCTACGACATCGCCGAGCAGATGATCGTGCCGAAGCACATCTGGGAGACCATCGAAGATCCCGTGGCCGAACTCAACGAAGTGCCGGTCGGGTCGGGTCCGTTCACCAACGTCGGCCGGTTCGAGGCGCAGTACTGGGAACTGTTGAAGAACGAGAACTACTGGCAGGAAGGCAAGCCGATGATCGACGGCTTCCGCTTCCCGTCGTATCCCACCAACGATGCCGCCATGCTGGGCAGCCTCAACGGCGAGAACGACTGGTTCGCGAACTTCATCCCGGATATCGAGAACACTTTCGTCTCGAAGGACCCGGAGAACTTCCACTATTGGTTCCCCTCGTATGGCGCCACGGTTCACCTCTGGCTGAACACCACGGTGGCTCCGTTCGACAGCGTGGACGTCCGCAAGGGCATCAGCCAGGCGATCGACCGCGCGCAGATCGTGAACATCGCCATGTACGACTACACCCACCCGGCCGACTCCTCCGGGTTGAGTGACGCCTTCCCAGCGTTCAAGACCGAGGACGCTTCCACCCAGGGAGCGTGGGTCACGCTCGATGTCGACGCCGCGAACGCCGCGCTCGATGCGGCCGGCTTGACCAAGGATGGCGATGTCCGCAAGACCGCTGATGGGACGTCCATGGAGTACGAGCTGCTGGTGGTGACCGGTTGGTCCGACTGGGTGGCCGCGTGCGAGATCATGGCCGCTAACCTGGCGGAAGTCGGCATCAAGGCCACGGTCACACCCCTCGACTTCAACGCGTGGTACGACAAGGTGACCAAGGGTGAATTCGACATGAGCATTGGATGGAGCGATGGCGGCGCCACGCCGTACAGCTTCTACATTGGGTGCATGTCGACCGCCACAGTTCAGCCGGTTGGCACCCTGAGCCCGCAGAACTGGCAGCGCTTTGGTTCGGAGGAAGCCGATGCGCTTCTGGCCGAGATGGCAGCCACCAGCGACCTCGAAGCCCAGAAGGCGATCGTTGCGCAACTGCAGGAGCTGTACAACCAGAATGCGCCGGGCGTGCCGCTCTTCCCGGGTCCGCAGTGGGGCGAGTTCGTTACCCTCCGCTTCGACGGGTTCCCCAACGCAGACAACCCGTACGCGATTCTCTCGACGTACGACAACCCGGAGCGGCTGACGGTCATGACGACCATCGCGCCGATTGCCGCGGAGTAACGACCATCGGGAGCGCACCTGGCCCCGCGCATCTCGCATTCGCGGGGCCAATCGGAGTAGGATGGCGCCCAAAACGCCATCCTGCTCCCACGCTCCAACGGCGCTAGCGAGGGTTGACTCGTGAGATACATTGGCCGGCGGCTTGCCTTTTACGTTCTGGCATTCTGGGCGTCGATCACGCTCAATTTTTTCCTACCCCGTCTCATGCCGGGTGACCCGGGAACTGCCATGTTCGCCCGGCTGCAAGGCCAGGTCGATCCCTCGCAGCTCGAGTCGATGCGCAAGGCATACGGACTTTCGGACGAACCGCTGATCAATCAATACTGGAACTACTTGACCAGTGTGCTGCGAGGGGACTTCGGCACGTCCATATCTTCGTTCCCGGCGCCGGTCATCGATGTGATCCGCACGAGCTTTTTCTGGACCATCCTGCTCGGATTGGTCGCGCTGGTCATCAGTTTCGCGTTGGGGAGCCTGCTGGGCGTGATCGGCGCCTGGCGCCGCAACGGGTTCGTCGATTCGGTGCTCCCTCCCGTCTTGCTCTTTACCGGGTCGTTTCCCTATTTCTGGATCGCCACGGTGGCGCTCTTTTTCATCGGATTCAAATGGCAGTTGCTCCCGTTGCGGCATGCCTATTCAGACCAGCTCTCGCCCGAGTTCAGTCTCGAGTTCATGCTGAGTGTGGGAAAGCATCTGATCTTGCCGGCGGGCACCATCATCCTCGTCGCCATTGGTGGCTGGATGTTGGGGATGCGCAATGCAATGATCTCCATCCTGTCTGAAGATTACATAATGATGGCTGAGGCGAAGGGGCTGTCGCAGCGAAGAGTCATGTTTAGCTACGCCGCCCGCAATGCGTTGCTGCCGAGTGTCACTGCGTTTGGCATGGCGCTCGGCTTTGTCATTAGCGGCGCGCTGGTGACCGAGGTGGTGTTCGCCTATCCCGGGCTGGGGTATAGCCTGCTGGTGGCAGTGCGACAGCTCGACTACCCCTTGATGCAAGGGATCTTCCTGATGATCACGCTGGCGGTGCTGGTCGCCAACCTGATCGTGGATCTCCTTTATGTGCGGCTCGATCCGCGTGTGCGAACAGGCTAGGGGCACGCAATGTCGTTGCAGATACCGGTTCTCGAGCTCGAATCGGAGGAAGTCCGCGAAATCGGGCAAGAGCTCCCCGAACCCGAGCAATCGCGCTGGGCCTCGATCAAGTCGTACGCGCCTGGCTGGATCGCGCCGCTCTTTCACAGCAAGAAGGCCGTCCTGGGGATGGTGATCCTCTTCGTCTACGTCGCGCTGGCGTTGTTGGCGCCGGTCATTTCCCCCGGTGATCCGAAGGCGATGGTGGGTCAGCGTCATTTGCCGCCGTCACGCGAGTTCCCGCTCGGCACCACGGGATTGGGACGCGATGTTTGGGCTCAGACGATCTGGGGGGCACGGTTCACCCTGCAGATCGGCTTCCTGGTTGGTATTGCAACCACGATCGTCGGCTGCGCGATTGGCATGACCGCGGGGTACTTCCGGGGAAAGGTCGATGATGCGCTTTCGCTGATGATGAACGTCTTTCTGATCATTCCCACCATCCCTCTGCTGGTTGTGCTGGCCGCATTTGTCGGCAGCAAGAACTTGCTCTACTTCGTGGCGGTGCTCACGCTCACCGGCTGGGCCTGGCCGGCGCGCGTGATCCGGTCGCAGACGCTTTCGTTGCGGGAGAAGGACTTCGTCGCGGCGTCAGTGGTGGTTGGGGAAAAGGGTTGGCGCATCATCTTCCGGGAGATCCTGCCCAACATGCTCTCCATCATCGTGGCCAGCTTCATCGGGTCGACCATCTTCGCCATCGGCGCGCAGGCGGCGCTCGAGTTCCTGGGACTTGGCAATCCGAGTCAGGTGAGCTGGGGGACGAATCTCTACTGGGCGCAGAACGACTCGGGTTTGATTACCGGCGCATGGTGGACCTTCGTCCCGGCGGGCGTTTGCATCGCTCTGGTGGCATTTGCGTTCGCCATGATCAACTACGGCATCGACGAAATCACCAATCCGCGGCTTCGCGCCCGGTCCGGCATCGACAAGGTGCTCAAGCAACGAAAGGTGAAGACGACTGGAACCCGGGCCACACCCGTGCTCCAGCAGGCTGCGGCCACGCCAGTGGCGCCACGGAGTGTCTCATGAGCGAGGTCCAGCCCATTCTCGACGTCCGCAATCTGCGGGTCGAATACATGAGTCCGCGCGGCCCGGTGGTGGCGGCGGACAATGTGACGTTCTTCATCAAACCCGGCGAGGTCTATGGGCTGGCAGGCGAATCTGGCTGCGGGAAATCGACTGTGGCGCTGGCGCTCTTGCGCGTTCTTGGACCGCCGGCAGTGATCACTGGCGGAGAGGTCTGGTTCCGGGACACCAACGTATTGACGCTCGATGACCGGGAACTGGAGGCGTACCGCTGGCGCGATGTCGCCATGGTGTTCCAGTCGGCGATGAACTCGCTCAATCCGGTGATGCGGATTGGCGACCAGATCATCGATGCGCTGCAGGCGCACGAGCAGATGTCCGACCGGGGAGCGCGCGAGCGTGTGAAAGAGCTGCTCCAGATCGTCGGCATCGATCCGCGCCGTATCGACGCCTATCCGCATGAGCTTTCCGGCGGGATGCGGCAACGCGCCGTTATTGCCATGGCGCTGGCGCTCAACCCTCCACTGCTCATCATGGACGAGCCAACGACCGCGCTGGATGTGGTGGTGCAGCAGGAGATCATGCAACAGCTCTCGGATCTCAAATCGCAATTTGGTTTCTCGGTGCTCTTCATCACGCATGATCTCTCGTTGCTGGTCGAGTTTTCCGACCGGATCGGCATCATGTATGCCGGCGAGATCGTGGAAGAGGCTCCGGCGAAGGAACTGTTCAAGGACCCGAAACATCCCTACACCTTTGGACTGATGCATTCGTTTCCGCTGGTGCATGGTCCGCGTCGCGTGCTGACGGGGATTCCCGGCGCGCCGCCGAACCTGCTCGATCCACCGGTCGGCTGCCGGTTCAACAGCCGATGCGCGCTGGCGTTCGCGCCGTGCCCGGCGCAACGGCCGGAACTGCTCCAGCTGCCGGGCAATCGACAAGTTGCCTGTTTCCTGCAGGACGGCGTGCATGATTTCGATACCTCGAAGGCGATGCGCGCCACGATCGACGATTCGAATCTGATTGGAGCACGCCGGTGAGCGCGCAGGATCCCCAGCAGGACGAGGTCCTGCTTTCCGTTCGCAATGTCACGAAGTACTTTCCGGTGGGAACCGCTTTTCATCGGATGCAGTTGCGCGCGCTAAGCGACGTCAGTTTCGATCTGAAACGCGGTCATGTGCTGGCGCTGGTGGGAGAATCAGGTTCTGGCAAGAGCACGGCGGCGCGCTGCGTGGCCCGGTTGATCGAACCGACCAGCGGAGAGATCTGGTACAAGGGGCGGAATGTTCTGCAATCGGAAAAGACCGCGTCGCTGAGCTATCGCGGTGATGTGCAGATGATCTTTCAGGACCCGTTTGGATCACTGAACCCGGTCAAGACGATCGACCACACCCTGCGCCGCTCTCTACAAATCCACAAGAAAGCGCACGGCGGTAAAGACGCGGCTGCCAAAGTGACTTCGTTGCTGGACAGTGTGGGGCTTTCGCCGGCCGAACAGTATGTCAGCAAGTATCCCTACGAACTCTCCGGTGGACAGCGCCAGCGTGTCTCGTTCGCGCGGGCGCTGGCGGTCGAGCCGGAGATCATCCTGGCGGATGAGCCGATCTCGATGCTCGATGTCTCGATCCGCATGGGCATTCTCAATCTCATGGAGCGCCTCAAGCAGGATCGTGGACTGTCGTATCTCTATATCACCCACGACCTGGCCAGCGCGCGCTACTTCGCCGACGAAACCACGGTCATGTATGGCGGTCAGATGGTGGAGGGATCCGAAAGCGAGGAGTTGGTCACCCATCCGGCCCACCCATATACGCAGCGGCTGCTCGATGCTGTGCCAGATCCTCTGGCAGAGCACGGGGCCCTGGCCGGGCATCAACGGTGGGAGCCGCCGGTGCTGGTCGATGCACCACCCGGTTGCCCCTACGCGCCGCGCTGCCCACATGTCATGCCGGTCTGCCGGGACATGATGCCGGGCAGAACCCAGCTCAACGCGCAGCACTGGGTGAAATGCCATTTGCACGGACCGGGCGAGCCAAAGGCGTAAATCGATTCCCAGCGGGAATGGCGACGAATCGATATCGATCTGATCGATCGTTCGGGAGCGGGACAGAGGTCGCAGGGTCGAGGATCCCTGCGCACGCGCACGAGAAGACGAAAGGAAACACCAGGAAATGAAGATGCTCGGACTCATCGGATGCGGGGATGTCGCGTTTCGCACCTACATCCCCGGGATTCTGGCCGACGCCGCCCGCGCCACCGTGGTGGCCACATTCGATCCCATGCTGGAGCGCGCGCAGGCAGCCGCGGCCAAGTTCCCGAACGCGACCGCATATTCCGAGTTCGAGCCGTTCCTGAATCACGCTGGACTCGACGCGGTGTTCAACCTGACGCCAGCGCCGCTGCATGCCGAGGTTACCGGCACCGCGTTCGATCATGGGCTGCATGTCTTTTCCGAAAAGCCGATTGCCGCGACGGTTGCCGAGGGGCAGGCGCTTGCCAAACGCGCGAAGGATGAGGGGCTGGTCTATCTCTGCGCGCCGGCCACGATGGCGACCGACCGGTTTCAATGGATCAAGCGCTTCCTGGACGAGGGGCGGATGGGCACACCGACGGTTGCCGTGGGGCAAATGGCCAATCTCGGTCCGGCCAACTGGCGGCAGTACACTGGCGATCCGTCCGTTTTCTATAGGAAAGGCGTCGGGCCGATTCTCGATATCGGTGTTTACGTGCTGCACGGCATTACCGGACTGTTCGGGCCCGCCAAGCGCGTGCAGAGTTTCGCTGGTATTACGATTCCAGAGCGGACCGTGCTCATCCCGCGGCTGCAGGGCGAGAAGATCAGCGTAGAAACACCGGATGTCTCCATGATCCAGCTCGACTTCGGCAACAACAGCTATGCGCAGGTCCTTTCCAGCTTTGCGGTACCCGGTTCACAGGCGCCGGCGATGGAGGTGCATTGTTCCGACGCAAGCCTGACCATCTGGCTGGAGGACTGGTACAACGCAGCTGGCCCAATCGACTACTTCCAGCGCGACCCGTCCCCGGCCGGACTCGCTGGCTGGCAGAAACGGGTTGGGCCGCCTTCCCCGATCGGGCATCCAAACGAGAACCTGATCTGGTCCGGACCGCGTCATTTCGTGAGTGTGCTGAATGGCACGCAGGATCCCATCTTGACCGCGGAGCATGCCATTCATATTCTGGAGATCATCTTGTCATCGGCGGAATCTGCAACCAGCGGCAAGGCCATCGCGCTGAACACGTCGTTCTAGCCGCCAGAATTCGCCATCGGGAGGGTTCGCATGGCGAATCAGGACGCGCTTTCTGTTGTCGAGCAGTTCGGCGACGCGCTCAACGCGAAAGACATCGATGCGGTCATGGCGCTCATGACCGACGATTGCCTCTTCGAGAACACCTCCCCGTTTCCTGATGGGGAGGTGTTTCGCGGTCAGGAGGCGGTGCGCGCATTCTGGACCGACCTGGCGAAAACGCCAGGCATGCGCTTCGACGCCGAAGAAGCCATCGTTGCCGGCGACCGGGTGATCGTTCGCTGGCGCTATACCTGGACCAACGCCGACGGTTCCGAGGGGCATGTGCGAGGTGTCGACCTTTTCAAGGTGCGCGATGGCAAGGTTGCCGAGAAGCTTGCCTATGTGAAGGGGTAGCGAGCGGCGCCGTTCGACCGAAAAGCGAAGAGTACCCCGAAGCGCGACGGAGCCTGATGTGTTCCAATGCCGCAAGACGACAAGCGGCATGTTCGATGCGAAGGGAGCGGCGCAGAGGTGGTTTCGGCAAACGATCGGATTGGGGTGGCGATTTTCGGCGCTGGCAATGTCTCCAGCGGGCATCTCGACGCCTATCTGCACAGTCCGCGCTGTGAGGTGGTAGCTATTGGCAGCCGAACGAAGGCGGGGGCGGAGGCCAAGGCACACGAAGTCGGAATCGATCCGTCCACGATCGGTATCTACGACGATCTGGACGCGCTTCTGAGCGACCCAAACCTGGATGCGCTTTCGATCACCACACCCCACAGCCGGCATGCCGCCGATGTCATCGCTGCCGCCAACGCGGGCAAGCATTGCCTGGTCGAGAAGCCGATCGCAATGAACCTCGAGGAGCTCGAGGCAATGGACGCAGCCGTCACAAAGGCCAGCATTCGCACGGTCTGCGGGTTCGTGCTGCGCTTCAATCCGGCCACGTTGGCAACCAAAGCGCTGATCGAGGAGGGGATGCTGGGGGAGGTTCTCTATGTGCAGACCGACTACTGGCACAACCCCGAGCAAAGCGGGTATCCGGGATCGGAGGATCACCTGTCGAAGATGGACGCCACCGCCATGCTGCTTGGCGGGTGCCATGCGCTCGACCTGGCCCGCTACCTGATGGGGAGCGATATCGTCGAAGTCAGCGCGCTTGGCTTCCATGGTGCCGAGGACATCGTGCACTTGCCGGGGCAAACGGCTATCGTCCGCTTCGCCAACGGCAAAGCGGGCAAGGTTTCGGCTGCGGTCGAGCAATGGATGCCGTACCAGTTCAATGTCGATGTGCTCGGCACCGACGGCGGTTTGCGCGACAACCGCTTCTTCAGCCGCAAGCTTCCCGGTGTGACCGGCTGGATCGAGTTCCCGACCGTGCTGCCGAACAGCGGAGCGGTCAGCCATCATCCCTTCCAGGGGGAGGTCGACCATTTCCTCGATTGCATCCTCGAAGGCAAAGAGAGTCACGTAAACGTTCACGATGGGGTCAACACGCATCGGGCGTTGTTTGCGATCGATCGTTCGTGCGCCGAGGGCGGAGCGACGATTGTTGTTTGAGTTCGGAGGCGAGAGTCCAGGGTCCAGAGTCCGGCGCCCAGAGCGGGCGCGATCGGGGGAGACTGGACTCAGGGCGCCGCGTGTCGCGTGCGAGAATTGGAACCGCAGGACGGCTCGATTTGGGGCCGCACATGGAACAGGACAACGCGATGACCTTTACGCTCTCGTATGACTCCGGCAATCCGCTCAAGGTCGAGGCAGACGCGCTGATTCTGCCCATTCGCACCGACGCCTCGGGAGAATTGATCTTTGCGGGAGCGACCGCCGAAGCCAATTCGTCGCTCAAGGGCGAACTTCGGCAACTGGCCGCGGACGCCAGATTCAAAGGCAAGCCGGGCAGCCAACTGGTCATTCCGACGGTTGGCCGCATGAAGGCGCGCCGCGTGGTGCTTGCCGGGATCGGCGCCAGCGAAACGCTCGATGCGGAGTCGCTTCGCCAGGCGTGGGGCGCGGCAGTCACCGCCGCGCGCGACGCTGGCGCGAAGAAGGTCGTTTCTGCATTGCCGGAGGGAAGCTCGGGGGCCACGCTGGAAGGCGCGGTGCAAGGGGCGCTGCTCGGAAGCTACCGTTTTCAGACCTACAACGGCACGGTCAAGAATGAATCGCCTTCGAACGAGGTCGATTCGCTGACCTTCGTCGATCGCCAACTGGACGAGGACACGGTCAAGACCGCGCTGACCCGCGGGGCTGCGTTGGCCGATGCGGTCAACTTCGCCCGCAGCCTTACCCATGAGCCGGGTCATGTGCTCACCCCCGCCCGAGTGGGCGAGATTGCCAAGGAAGTGGCCAAGAAGGCCGATCTTGGCTGTGAGGTGTTTGGGCCGAAAGAGTTGGCCAAAATGGGCGCCGAGGCGATCCTCACCGTTGGGAAAGGGAGCGCGAGTCCGCCATGCATGATCCATCTGACCTATAAGCCGAAGGGCGCCAAGAAGGGGATCCGCTCGATCGGGCTGGTCGGCAAGTGCATCACGTTCGATACCGGCGGGTACTCGATCAAG
>JAWKPF010000027.1 GCA_041390825.1 Thermomicrobiales bacterium | reverse complement strand
TCTATGTCGACACGGCTACCGGACGCCCAACGTTGGCCTGGACGTCCCCCGCAGGCAGCGAAACGTGGAGCGTCGTGGCATTTGCGGTTTCACCCGATGGGAAGGTCGTCACGTTCCTGACCAACCCGACGAACCCTGGCTCGCGAAAGCCGAGTTCCGTGTGGGTGATGCAAGTGGACGGTGCTGCGCTCGAACGGTTTGAGCTTCCCATCGAGCTGCACCAAAGCCGGCTTTCCTTTTCGCCTGAAGGCATCGCGGTGGCCGGCAGCGTACGGGAGGAATCGAGCGACGACGAGCTGGGCGCCGTCTATCTCATCTCGCCCACGGGGCAGGTCTCGTCCGTTTATGAGGAGTCTCTTCCAGCCTCGCCGGTGAGCTCGCCCGTTGCGAGCCCGGTTGCATCCCCAGCCGCGAGTCCGGTTGCGTCTCCCGTGGCGAGCCCCGTCGCGAGTCCGTCTCCCGAGGCAGCTACCGCGGAGGAGTGATCTCTTCCGCGTCGAAAAGGTGCTTCGCCGCGTCGATCACCGTCTGTTCGTCCTCGGATCTCACTGCCACCGGTGGCGCCGGAGCCTCCACGGTTGCTGGCGGGTGATCCGCCGCGAGCGTGCTGGCCCGTGTCGATGCCGGGGCTGGCTGACTTGCGGCTCCGTTTGCTCCCCGCATCTCGGTGCTCACCGACACCTGTTGATTCACCAATCGCCCGATCACCGACTCGACGAGTTCGCGCGATGCGTCCTCGTTCATCTTTTCCCAGTGGAACTTGTAGTTGGTGACCAGGGTAATCGCGGCGCCATTGACGCTGGCGGGATCACAGCTGGACAGCAGGGCCTCGATGCGCCGATCACGAGCCTTGATGTCGAGCCGAATCTTTGGCCAGAGGTCATGGAGCAACTCGACAGTGATTGGCGATCCCGGGCTCACCGAACGGATCGGCGTATTCACGGCGGACCCGGGTTCGGCTTGTTCGTTGACTGTGCGAGGCGGATCCTGAATCGGTGTCTGGCCGCTTGGCCGTGCTGGTCGTTCCGCCGTTTCCGAGCGCGATGCGGGCTCTGTCCGGGTTGGTTCAGGCGCCTGCACGCGGGATGGTGCGGATGCTGGTTGCCGTTCGGGTTCCCGTACGGGCGTCGGGATGGACGCTTGCGCCGCGGACCCGTCAAGGGTGGCCTGAACGAAGGCAATTTCGAGCGGCAATTGCGGCAGCGATGCATGCCGAATGCGATAGTCGATTTCGCTGAAACGGGCTGAGTGTCTGGCGATGTCCGCAAGCGAGAACCGCTGGGCCAGCTCGTTTACCCCTGCATCGGTTTCGTCGCCGCCGCCCGCTGCGCGGAACATGATTGCGCGCAGGAGAGCGACGAGTTGCCGATTCAGTTGCCTGGGATCCTCGCCTGCCTCGAAGGCGCTGTTGATGAGCGCGAGTCCTCGGCCGGCGTCGCGATCGGCCAGCGCTCCTGCAATCTCGAGCACGCGTTCACTGCGGGCGATTCCAAGCAGGCTGCGAACGTCTTCAGGCGAGATCGGCTGCGCGTCATCACCATCGTGCGACCGATAGGACGCAAGTTGATCGAGAAGACCGAGCGCATCGCGCATACTGCCGCCGGCGTGCTCGGCGATGACCGCGAGCGCGTCCTGACCGATGGGGACGCCTTCCCGGTCGGCAACGTTTGCCAGGTGCGCCACGATCGTCTCACGAGTGAATCGCTTGAAATCGAATCGCTGGCAACGCGAAACGATGGTTGGCAAGAGCTGTTCGGGGTCGGTGGTGGCCAGGATGAACTTGGTGTGCGGTGGCGGTTCTTCCAGGGTCTTGAGAAAGGCGTTGGCCGCCGCGCCTGTAATCTGGTGCGCTTCGTCGACGATGTAGAACTTGGTCTTGAGGAAGGTTGGAGCGAACTTCACCCGTTCGCGAAGTTCGCGGATGTCGTCGATTCCGCGGTTGCTGGCTGCGTCGATTTCGATGACATCCGTCGTCGAACCGTTGTTGATGGCAACGCATGCGGCGCAGACATTGCAGGGGCGGGCATCTGGATCGGGGTCGAGACAGTTGACCGCTTTCGCGAGCAAGCGGGCGGTCGTGGTCTTGCCGGTGCCGCGCGGACCAGTGAAAAGATACGCATGCGCGACGCGGTCGAGCCGAATTGCATTCTTGAGCGTGCGGACCACCGCATCCTGTCCAACCAGCTCTGCGGCGTCGAAGGTCTGTGGGCGGTGCTTCCGATAGAGCGACTGAGTAGAGCCGAGCGACGATGCCGCGCTTTCACCGCCAGGGCTGGCGGGAAGCTCGGGAAAGAGGGATGATGCGGACACGAGAACTTGGCTCCAGTTGCTGAGCGGGATCGAACGATCGGCGCGAGGCGTAGGTGCCAATGTAGCACGAGTCCGGCCACGGGTCAGGGTGCAAATCGGGGACAAATTTGGGCACGCTCTTCGTCGTTGCAACACCGATTGGGAACATGGAGGATCTTTCTCCGCGCGCGCTGCGGGTCCTCAGCGAGGTCGATCTCATCGCGGCCGAAGACACCCGTTATACGGGGGCAATGCTGAGGCGTCTCGGAATCACCACCACGTTGCTCAGCAACCATGGGTTCAATGAGCGGGCTCGCGTCGGCCGTTTCCTCGAGGCGTTGGAGCGGGCAGATGTGGCGTTGGTGAGCGATGCGGGAACCCCGGCAGTTTCCGACCCAGGGGCCATCCTGGTGCGGGCAGCGGTCGAGGCCGGGTATCGGGTGGCGCCTATTCCCGGTCCGTCCGCGGTGCTCGCGGCAGTCTCCGCATCGGGTCTTGTGGATGGCCCGTTCACGTTCCTTGGATTCCTGCCACGACCGAGTGGCGAACGGAACCAGATGCTCGAGGATTCGCTTGCCACCGGATACCCGCTGGTGCTCTTCGAAACGGGCCCGCGCATCGCCAGGTTGGCCGAGCTGCTTGCTGAGCGGGCTCCTGACCGTGCCGTTGCGGTCTTTCGGGAACTGACCAAATTGCACGAGGAATCGATTCATGCGCCGGCACATGACCTGCCAGACCGGTTGGCCGAAGCAACGCTGAAAGGCGAATTCGTGCTGGTGGTCGGTGCGGGAACGACGTCGATCGAAGGCGATCCGGACGAAGCCATTCGCGCGATGCTGGCGCGTGGGGAGCGGCCATCGGACATCGCGCGCGTGCTTGCAAAGCAGTTCGAACGCCCCCGTTCCGAACTGTACGAGCGGGTCCTCGAACTCCAGCTCGATTCGTCGAACGCCTAGGGCGCCTGGAACGCCAGCTTTCGATGATGGATCAGCACGCTTTGCAGTATGCCGATGCCGAGCAGGAAGGTCCAGAGCGAAGACGAACCCTGGCTGATGAGCGGCAGGGTAATGCCGGTTACCGGCATGATGCCCATGTTCATGCCCATATTCACGAATGACTGATAGAAGAGCATGGCCGAAAAACCGATGGCGAGCGCCTGACCAAACTGGTCGCGTGCGGCCTGGGCGACGCGCAGGCACCGCCACAGCAGAATGATGAACAGCACGAAAAGGCACATCATGCCGACGAATCCGACCATGCCGCTCGCATGGGCGAAGATAAAGTCCGACTCGCGCACTTTCAGGAGCTCGAGTCGGCTTTGCGTGCCGCCCTGGAGCCCAGACCCGAACATGCCGCCCGCGCCAATTGCGTAGCGCGCCTGGATGATGTTGTATCCGTCTCCGGTGGGGTCCGAGAACGGATCGAACGAGATGAGGAGTCGTTCCTTCTGGTAGGGCTTCATGATGAAATGCCAGGCGAAGTAGGCGAACGGGATTGCTCCAATGAGCAACGGACCCAGATAGCGCCAGCGAGCCTGTGTGGTCAGAATGATCGAGAGCCAGATGACGCCGAAGACGCTGGCCGAGCCGAGATCTGGCTCCATGAAAACCAGGCCGGCGGGAACGAGCGCGATCAGCAGCGACACGACGAAGTTCCCCAGCTGCTGCATCTGCTCGCCCCGAGAAGCCACGAACGATGAGAGCGCAATGATCGTGGCGAGTTTGGCAAATTCCGATGGCTGAACGGTGGTGACACCGAGATCGAACCATCGGCGGGATCCGGCGATCGAAACACCAATGCCTGGTATGAGCACGACCACGAGTGAGACGAGCGAAACGGCATAGACCGGCCACGCAAGAGACGCCAGAAATCGATAGTTGAATCCCGCGACCAGGATGAGAAGCAAGAATCCCATCATGGCGAAGATGGCCTGGCGGACACCGTCGTTCAGGACCGAGAGCTGCTCGCCGCCTTGCGCGCTCCAAATGGCAACCACGCCGAAGAGAATGAGGAGCCCGGCAGTGAGCACCATGTAGAAGTCGAAATCGTGGAGTTTTCTTGAGTTCAGCATGGATCAGGTGAGCGGCTGCAAACGGATGAGGTTGGGCCTCACGGGGCCGAATGTCCATGGCATGCTGGAGATGCCCCGGCGCGAAGTATGTCACGTATCGGAAGCATATTGCCGCAAACGGGAGGAAGAGGGTCGATAGTAGACTACGTTGCGAACGTGGGAGAAACGTGTGTCCGAATCTGAAGGCAGAGAAATCGCCCCCATCGATGTTCGATGGGCGAACGTGGAAGCACTCGGGGAACCGGGGCAACGGCGATTCCGCATGTTGGTTTCGTCCGGCTCCGAGACCATGGTGCTCTGGATGGAAAAGCTGCAGGTTGACGCGCTCGGGCGAGCGCTCGAGCAGCTGCTCGAGCAGCTGCCGGACACCGATGAGGTCGAAGAATTCCCTGGATCGGAACCGCAATTCGATTTGGGTTCGGATCGCCAGTTTCGGGTTGGCAAGCTCGAGATCGGCTACGACGAGAGTCGAGACCGCATCGTGCTCATCGCCTACGACATCGAGGAACCGGAAACGTTTGGCCCTGCTGCGGTTTGCCGGTTGACCCGCGTACAGGCGGCCGACATTTCGGACGAATCCGAGCGCGTAGTCGCCGCCGGGCGGCCACAATGCGTGATGTGCGGCATGCCGATGGGGCCCGGGCCGCACGCGTGCGCGAACCAAAATGGACACCTGCGCGAGGAGTATGCGCTTGGCTGAAGCGTGCCTCGCTTCGCGAGAATCGCCTTGACAGCCAGACCCCAGATCGCTAGAATCCCAAGTCCGATGGTGCAAATGGCGCCGCGCGGAAGTGGCTCAGTGGTAGAGCATCTCCTTGCCAAGGAGAAGGTCGCGGGTTCGAATCCCGTCTTCCGCTCCATCAGGATCGAATATCGAGAGACCGCTCCGGAGTGACCTCTGGAGCGGTTTTCGTTTCGTCAGGTGTCGAGGATTTCGAGTGTCCTGGCGAACTGCTCGATTCCTGCCGGAGTTTCAGGATCGAGCTGGACGTGGACCTCGGCCACGCCGTGCTCCGCGAATGCCATGAGGAGCTCGGCCAGCTCTCCTGGATCCCCCTCGGTGGCGCCCATTGCGAGCCGGCGCGCCCGGATGTTGGGATTTCCAGGTGTCGATTCCCAACCCGGGAGATTGAACGCAACGCCGTTCGTGCGAATCAGCGTGGCCGGGTCGCGATCGTTGTTGACGCACGCGATGTCGATCATGTCGCGAATGCCGGGAATGAGCGCTGGATCGTTCACGATCGGGCAGTTCCAGATATCGGCGTAGCGCGCGACCAGATCGAGCACCCGATTTCCGCCACGCTCGATGCCAAGCCACCCACCCAGTGGCGTTCCGGCGATGGTGCCGATCATGATCGGCGGTCCCTCGGGACGAGGTCCCCTGGGACGGAGCTCGCAATCGATCGCCTGGTAGAACTCCCCCCGGAATGTCACGTTCCCGGTCTTGATCAGGGGAACGATGATTTCCAGAGCTTCCGCAAAGCGGCCGATTCTGTGGTCGAAGGGAAACCCGAACGCGCGGTACTCAGGCTCGTGCCAGCCGGCGCCAAGCGCCAGCACGAGTCGGCCGGCGGTGATCTCGTCGACCGTGTCGGCCATCTTGGCGATGAGCGCCGGGTTGCGCCACCCAGTGCAGAGCACATGCGGGCCAATGCGGACCCGCTCGGTCACCGCCGCGAGGGCCGAGATGAGCGACCATGCTTCCCAAATGCCGTACGGATCGACGCCCTCGGGTTCGTGGATGAGGTGATCGGGGATCCAGACGGAGTCGAACCCGACAGCCTCACCGGTGGTAACCAACTCGCGGATCTCCGGCCAGCTCAACGTCCAGTTTCGCTCGCGGTCTTCGACAGTGGTAATGATCAATCCGACGTCGATCGGTCGTTTCCCCATCTATTTTCACTCCGTCCCGAATCGAGATGAACCTTCGGTATGATTCGCGCCACCGTCATGGTACGGTGCTTTCCGGATTGGCGAATGTGACTTGCAAAGGAGCGGGATCGATGGGTGATGGTCAGGTCAAGGCAGCCGTGATTGGCGTTGGGCTCCTGGGTGAGCAGCACGCCGGTCAATATGCCCAGAGCCCGAAAGCCGAGCTCATCCTGGTGCACGACGTCAATCCAGATCGCGCCAAAGCGGTGGGAGAGGCGCTGGGAGTGCCCTGGACAACCAACCTGGCAGATGTCGCCGCCAGCGACGCGCAGATCGTCAGTATCGCCACACCCGATCATTTGCATCACGAAGCATCGATGCGCATGCTCGAAGCTGGCAAGCACCTGCTCGTCGAGAAGCCGCTGGCGACCCGCACCAGCGAGGCTGATGAGATCGTGAGACTGGCGCGCGCGAACGATCGAAAGGTGACGGTCAATCTCGGCAATCGCTGGATGGGCAGCTTTCAGTCGATCCATGAGGCTATTCAGGAAGGCGAGATCGGCGACCCGGTCTACGCATACTGCCGATGCAGTGACACGATCTGGGTGCCAACCCAGATGCTCTCCTGGGCGGGCCGGTCCGGGCCGCAGTGGTTTCTCTTTGCCCACACAATGGACCTGATTCGCTGGTTCCTGGGTCAGGAGGCGCGCGATGTCTATGCGGTCGGTTCGAAGCGGATCCTGGCCGAGAAGGGCATCGATGCGTTCGATGCCATCCAGGCCGTCGTGAACTTCGAGCGGACGTTTGTCACCTTCGAGACCTCCTGGATCATTCCGGAGTCGTGGCCGGCCATCGTCGAGTTCGAGATCACGATGAACGGCTCGGATGGAAGACTCGGCTTCGATGGCATCCGGCAAGGCTTCGAGCTCTCGTCGGACAAGGTTGGCAAGCACATGTTCGCGCGGCCGTCGCTCTGGACCTATTTCAAGCTGCCTGATTGGTGGTGGGGAAGCCTGCATGACTTGATCGACGCTGTGATCGACGACCGTGAGCCGACCATTCCGGTCGAGGACGGAGCGGCAGTGACGGCTATGATCGAAGCGACCGAGCGGTCGATTGTCGAAGGGCGGAGAATCGAGATCTCCGAGATGCGACAGGCTTGACGAGCACCGGCAGATGGCCGCAGATGCGGTAGCATCGGCGTTCGTGGATCGAGCTCGAGGCCGAGGAACAACGTATGTCTGTCACTGGAAACGAAGGTTCGTCCGCACGCCAGCCGGTTGTCGCGCTCGAATCGACCATCATCTCCCACGGATTGCCGCGGCCCCGCAACTACGCGGCCGCGGTCGAGTTCGAGACGATTCTGCGGAACATGGGGGTGACTCCGGCAACTATCGCTGTGCTGGATGGCGAGCCGTGCATCGGGCTGGACGATGAAGGTATCCGCCGCATTTCCGATGAACCGATGTCCAAAGCAAGCGTGCGCGATTTGCCAATGCTGGCGGCGACCAGGCGAAGCGCCGCAACGACCGTGGCTGCCACGTCCTATCTGGCGAATCGCGCGGGAATCCGCGTGTTTGCCACCGGCGGATTGGGAGGAGTGCATCGCGGAGCTTCGGAGACCTTCGACGAATCAGCCGACATCACCACACTGGCCGAGACGCCCATTACCGTGGTCTCGGCCGGGGTGAAATCGGTGCTGGACATAGGCGCAACGCTCGAACGGCTCGAGACGCTGAGCATTCCGGTGATCGGCTATCAGACCGACCGCTTTCCTCGCTTCTGGTTGCGAGAATCGGACGCTGTTCTGGACTGGGCAGCCGATTCCGCGATCGAAGTTGCCCGGATCATGAAGGCGCGGGACGAGCTGGGTATGAAGCAAGGAATCGTCCTCGCGAACCCCATTCCAGAGTCGCTTGCGTGGGATTTGGAGGAGCACGACCGGGTCCTGGAGCAGGCACTTCGCGAAGCGCAGGAGCGTGGCATAACCGGCAAAGCCGTCACGCCGTTCTTGCTCCTCCGCATTGTCGAGTTGTCCGACGGCCGCAGCCTCGAGGTGAATCTCGATCTCGCTCGCAACAACGTTCGCGTCGCTGGTGAAGTTGCCAAGGCATGGTCAGAACTTGAGTAGCCGCATCATCTGCTTTGGGGACGTGATCGACGATATCGTCGTGGCTCCCAAAGGCGAGATTCGTGAGGATACCGACACGCCGGCGATCATTCGGTCGCGTCCTGGCGGGTCGGCGGCAAACACCGCAGCATGGCTGGGCGCGCTGAACGCTTCAGTCGATCTGGTTGGCGTGGTTGGGCGCGGCGATTGCGAGCGTCACCGTGCGTTCTTGCCGGGTGTGAACGCGGTCCTGCGAGAGCATCCCAGCCTGCCGACCGGCCGGGTCGTGATCATCATCCGGCATGATCGGAGAGATATGCTGACCGACCGCGGGGCAAACGCCGATCTTTCTCCGGACGATGTCCCGGATGCTCTGCTCGAGCACGCTCGGCTGCTGCATTTCACTGGACACATCCTGCTCAACGACGATGGATACGCGCGAACTCGCACTTTGATCGAGCGGTGTCGGGCTGCCGGGGTCCTCGTCAGCGTCTCACCGGGATCGGCTGGATTCATTCGAGACATTGGGATCGAGCGAGCCCGGAGAGCGTTCGCCGGTGCGGACCTGGTTTTTTGCGGCATGGAGGACGGCAGGCTGCTCGCTGGCACAGACGATCTCGCGGCGGCTGCCCTGGAGTTGAGCACACGGTTCGGTGTTGCCATCGTGACACGCGGGAGCCAGGGAGTCACGGTTGCAGAGCAGGGAGAACTCTACGTGCTCGATATCGAGCCAATGCCGGTCGTCGATCCTACCGGCGCCGGAGATGCATTCTGCGCGGGCTTTCTCGAAAACTGGATCTCCACCTGGAACGTGCAGGCTGCTGCAGAGGCAGGGGCCGATCTGGCCGCGGATGCCGTGGGCGTCCTCGGTGGAAGACCGAGCCAGTAGATACCGCATCTCCAGTACCATTCGATGACACACCAATTGCGGGCGTGGCGGAATGGCATACGCTGCGGTCTTAAACATCGCTGGAGCAATCCTTGTGGGTTCGAGTCCCACCGCCCGCACAACGCCGCAACTTCCTGGACCGGTCGATCGTGCACGATGGCTCGGGAGCAGCCGGAATCGAGCACGCCGCGCGCGTCCTGGGATTGCGGGCATGAATCCGTCGATTCAAGGCTTTTTCCACCAGTTTCTCGCTTAGCTCTGGGCAAGTTCCGAGCGGATTCTCACGTTACCGGTCGACTGTGTAATCGAGCGCTGGTTGGGTCTTGACATGGGTTGGGACTCGACCTGGCGAGGAGGTACACAGATGAACTGGTTGAAACGGCGAGCACTGGCGCTCGCCTCGCTTTCCCTCATGGCGGGCCTGCTGGTGGGAAGTGCAGGAGTGACGGCGCAGGCGACACCGGAGGCGGTATCGATCGAATCACCGGTGGTCGATGCAGCGGGGGCGGAGGTCGGAACGCTCTATGTCTACGAATCCGATTTCGGGGTCACACTCACCGTCTTGCTGGAAGCCGGAACGCTCGAACCAGGAGCGCACGGCGTCCATTTGCACGAGATCGGGAGCTGCGACCCGTCTGGCGACAGCACGTTCGCGCTTGCAGGAGCGCATTTCAATCCCACGAATCAGCTCCATGGCGCGCCAAATCTCGCGACGAGTCACGCCGGTGATCTTGGGAATCTGACGGTGACGGAGGATGGCTCGGCCATGTTCTCCATCACCTTGAGCGATATCACGCTCGCGTCAGGTGTCGAGGGGTCATTGATGGATGCCGATGGCGCCGTGCTGCTGATTCACGCTGGCGAGGACGACCTCACGACCGATCCGTCCGGAGAGAGCGGAGAGCGACTCCTGTGCTCGATGATCTCGGCGTCGACGGTCGGGACCACGGTCGCAACACCTGCCGCATAAGCACGACGGTGCAGACCCATTTCCTCGACGGATACCCCACAGCGACGATCTGGAATCTCTCGTGAACCTGCGACGGTCCGGCTCCCTGGAAAGGAAGCCGGACCACTTCGCAGTTGTTGCAGGCGGTCGTTACGCGGTCGCTTTGCCGTTGCTGGAGGCTGAGTTGATCGCTCTCCAGACCTTCTCGGGTGTAAACGGCAGGTCGAGGTGGGTGATTCCCCATGGCTCGAGTGCATCGATCACCGCGTTTGCCGCGGTTGGGGTGGCGCCAATGGTGGAGGCTTCGCCGATGCCCTTGGCGCCGAGCGGGTTGATCGGTGTGGTGGTCGTGGTGTGATAGGTCTCGAACATCGGGAATCCTTCCGCCTTGGGCAGCGCGTAGTCGTTCAGGGTTCCGGTCAAGATCTCACCGTTGCTGTCGTAGTGAACCTCTTCCCAGAGTGCAAGACCGATGCCCTGCGCGAGACCGCCGTGCACCTGACCCGTCACAAGCATCGGGCTGATGATGTTGCCAATGTCGTCCACAGAGACGTATTTGATGAGCTTGACTTCACCGGTCTCCGGGAAGACCTCGACTACGGCAATGTGGGTTCCGAATGGGAAGGTCTCGTCTTCCGGGCTGAAGAAGTTCGTTGTTTCAAGGCCCGATTCCATTCCGTCTGGCAGCTTGCCGCCATAGGCGATGCGTGAGATCTGGCCAAGCGTCAGTCCCTTCGAGGGGACGCCCTTGACCTGGTACTTGCCGTCGACCAGCTCGATGTCGTCGACCGACGCTTCGAGGTTGTTCGCGGCAATCTGAATCGCCTTTTCCTTGATCTTGTTCAAGGAGACCAGCAACGCCGCTCCGCCCACCGCGAGACCGCGGCTTCCACCAGTGCCATTGCCCTGAGGGGTATTGCCGGTGTCGCCGTGATGCAAGATGACCTTCTCGAAATCGGCGCCAATGATGTCTGCCGCCATCTGGGCGAACGTGGTTTCCTGTCCCTGACCGTGCGGAGAGATGCCGGTGAAGAGTGTCACGTCACCACTCGGCTCGACACGGACTGTGGAACTCTCCCAGGGGCCGAATCCGCAAATCTCGACATAGGAACCGAGTCCGATGCCGATGTAGCGTCCCTGCTCCCGCAGTTCTGCCTGCTCTTTTCGGAGGGCGGCGTAGTCGCTCGATTCGATCGCCTTGTCGAGTGGTTTCTCGTATTCGCCGGTGTCATACCGCTCGCCGGAGAGCGTCGTATAGGGGAATTGATCGGGCTGCAGGAAGTTGACCCGGCGAAGCACTTCCGGTTCGAGACCCGCCGCATCGGCCAGCAGGTCCATGACCCGCTCCAGGTAGAAGGCTGCCTCCGGACGACCAGCGCCACGGTAGGCGCCGTTTGCCATCGTATTTGTGAAGACGCCTTCGACGACGTAGTCGAGGTTGGGAATGTTGTAGGGACCGGTCGACATCACCCAGGTCGACCAGGCCAGCCCAAGCCCCTTCGGATAAGCGCCGAGATCGAGGCAAACGCGCGCGCGAAGGGCAGTGATCCGACCGTTCTCGTCGCAGCCGGCTTCGAAATCGGCGATCTGATTGCGGCCATGGTTGGTCGAAAGGAAGTGCTCGCTGCGCGTCTCGATCCATTTGATCGGCCGATTGAGCTTCATCGCCGTAGCGATGATGGTCCAGTCTTCCGGGTAGACGCCGAATTTGGCGCCAAACCCGCCGCCAACCTCGGGCGCGATCACACGCACCTGATTCTGGGCGAGACCGAAGGTGCGGGCGATTTCATTGCGATACCCATGCGGGCCCTGGTTCGATACCCAGATCGTGACTCCGCGCGTGATCGGATCGGGAGTCGCCACGATTCCACGCGGCTCGAGCGGCACCGGGTGGCAGCGGGCCGCCTTGATGCGCTCCTTGATGCGGACGGGCGACGCCGCCAGCGCTGCATCGACGTCGCCGTGCACGGTTTCGTACTTGACGCCGACGTTGTTCGGATTCGTCGCGTAAATTCGCGCCGCACCGTCCTTGCGCGCCTCGTACGGGTCGACATACGCCTCGAGCGGCTCATACTCCACGACCACAAGCTCGGCGGCGTCGGCTGCGAGGGCGCGCGACTCCGCGACGACCGCGACAATCGGCTCTCCGATGTAGCGGACCTTGGAGCGAGCCAACGGCTCGACCGACGGAACCGGGATCTTGCCAGGCTCTGCCGGTCCTCCTTCGGCCGATGGACCGGTATCGCTGCCAACGGCTTCATATTTGGAGGGGAGGACCTTTTCCAGATCGGCTGCGGTGACGACGGCGACAACTCCGGGAGCTGCAAGCGCTTCTGAGGTGTCGATCCCCTTGATATTCGCATGCGCATAGATGCTTCGCACAAACGCGATGTGGAGCATGCCAGTCAATTGCAGGTCGTCGACATAGACTGACGACCCAGTAATCAAGCGAGGATCTTCGCGCCGCTTGACTGGGGCGCCCATGTATTTGCGTAGAACCATTGCGAGCGTTTCCTCCGGGAGAATGCGCCGGAAAGGCGAAATGGGCGCCTCTGAAGCTCAGATGCGAACCTCGCGACATTGTAACGGCTGGCCCGGCGCGCCGGATGACGATAGCGCCGAGCCGTATGGCCTCGTTCGAAGAGGCTGGATTCGCGAATCGACATCGGCAAGTTGCGGTTCCTCCCGCATAATGCCCGTGTGCAACAGACCGATCCCTTGCCGCCCGCAATAGGATGAAGATCGCGTGACATTCGACTTCACTTTCGAGAGTTTCGAGGACCTGCTGTTTTCACTTCTCGATGGCATCTTGTCGTTCGTGGTCTTTTTCGCGGTGTTGGGCGTGGCGCTGCGAATCACCGAATGGCTCGTGCGCAAGGGCGTCGAACGGCGCCGTCATCTCATGCGCGGTTGGGACTACGAGGATGGAGACGAGAAGCGAACCGAGTCGATCACTCGCGTGCTGCTGACGGCGGTACGCGCGGTATTCGGTCTGCTCGCCATCATCTTGTTGCTGGGGAGCTTCGGCGTGAATCTGGGAGCCATCCTGGCGAGTGTGTCGCTCGTCTCGATCGCGCTCGGTTTTGGGGCGCAGTACCTGGTGCGCGACTACCTTTCGGGCATTCTCATCCTGACCGAGGACCAGTATCGGGTGGGCGATTCCGTGGAGATCAACAAGATCCAGGGAATCGTCGAGGACATGCGCCTGCGGCTGACGGTGTTGCGAGACCGGGACGGGACGGTGCATCACATCCCGAACGGCGAGATTCGGGTTGCCTCGAACCGCTCGAAAGAATTCACGAAGATCAACCAGATGGTTAGCGTCGGATACGGCTCCAATATGGAGGATGTCTTCACGATCATCAATCGTATCGGCCTCGAGATCGCGCACGATCCGGAGTGGGCCGGTTTCGTGCGGGAACCGATTCGCGCGACGAGGGTGCAGGAGCTGCTCGAGAAGGCCATCGTGGTTCGGGTGAATGGAGAAACGGTCGCAGGCAAGGGCGGAGCGGTGGAAGGCGAGTTCCGCCTCCGGCTCTTGCAGGAGTGCGCCCGCCTGGGAATCGAGACGTCGTTTCCGAAGATCGTCGAGCGAGATCCTCACAGCGTGGGAGAATTGGCTGGTGGACCAGCGGTCGAGCTCACCGACCGCACCACGACTGACGATGAGCATGACAAGGACGATGCGAACTGATGAGCGATCAGGAGAGCGTGAAGCGGGGTTTGAGTGTCTGGGTCGATCCCAGACGATGCATTTCGAACGCGAAGTGCACGACTGCCGCGCCAGGAGTCTACGTACTGGACGAAGAGACGCAGGTTGCTGAACTCGTCGATTTCGATAGCGCGACGGTGCAACAGATTTTTGCCGGCGCTCGGGCGTGTCCGACGCAGGCCATCATCATCGAACAGTATGGGCAGCGCGTCTTCCCCACCATCTTGACACCGATGTTCGAAGCTCCGGAGCCGATCGACGAATAGCTCGTTCTGAGCGCCGCGTTTGCGCTGGTACGTGACCTCGTCGTGGAAGTCATGCCGCTGAGCGTTCCGGCTCATCCCTGTCTCATCCAGAGCTTCTGGGTCGCCTCTGCGAGCGGATGAAGACAACGAAACGGCCTGAGCAATTTCGCTCAGGCCGTTCGTTCGTTTCTCTTCGACGTGCGCCTGGACTAGAAGTCCATGCCGCCCATGCCGCCCGGGGGCATCGCCGGAGCAGCCTTCTCGGGCTTGTCGGTCACCAGCGCCTCGGTGGTCAGAATCATCGCGCCGATCGACGCAGCATTCTCGACCGCGGAGCGGGTCACCTTGGCCGGGTCGATCACGCCAGCCTTGATCATGTCGAGATAGCTCTCGGAGATCACATCGAAGCCGATGTTCGTGTTGCCGGCTTCCTTCTGCTGGCGGCGGACACTCTCGACCACCACCGCGCCATCGTAGCCAGCGTTCTCGGCGATGCCGCGCATCGGCTCCTCCAGCGCGCGGCGCAGGATGTTCACACCGGTCTTGACATCGCCCTCGGCCTTGATGCCATCGAGCGCGCCGATTCCGTTGATGAGGGCCACGCCGCCGCCCGGGACGATGCCTTCCTCGACCGCTGCGCGGGTGGCGCTGAGCGCATCCTCGACGCGGTGCTTCTTCTCCTTGAGTTCGGTCTCAGTGGCAGCGCCAACCTTGATGACCGCAACGCCACCGGAGAGCTTGGCCAGCCGCTCCTGCAGCTTCTCGCGATCGAAGTCGCTGGTCGTGGTCTCGATCTGGGCCTTGATCTGCTCGGCGCGGCCCTTGATGGCCGCCTCGTCGCCATAGCCCTCGATCACGGTGGTGTCGTCCTTGGTGGAGACCACGCGGCGGGCCCGGCCGAGGTCCTCGACAGTGACACCGTCGAGCTTGCGGCCGACTTCCTCGGAGATCACCTGGCCGCCGGTCAGAACGGCAATGTCGCGCAGCATTTCCTTGCGGCGATCGCCGAAGCCCGGCGCCTTGACAGCGGTAACGTTGAGGGTGCCGCGCAGCTTGTTGACCACCAGCGTGGCCAGCGCTTCACCATCGACATCCTCGGCAATGATCACCAGCCCGCGGCCGGCGCGCGCCACCAGTTCGAGGGTGGGCAGGATGTCCGCAATGGCGGAAATCTTCTTGTCGTGGATGAGGATGAACGGCTCCTCGAACTCGGCCTCCATCCGCTCCGGGTTGGTCACGAAGTAGGGGGAGATGTAGCCGCGGTCGAACTGCATACCCTCCGTGTACTCGACCTCGAAGGCGAGACCCTTGGACTCTTCGACCGTGATCACGCCGTCCTTGCCGACCTTCTCCATCACATCGGCGATGAGACCGCCGATTTCCTTGTCGGCGGCGGAGATGGCTGCGACCTGGGCAATCTCGTCCTTGCCGGCGACTTCGACCGCGGCATCCTGGATGGCAGCCACAACTGCGTCGGAAGCAAGCTCGAGGCCCTGCTTCAGCAGCATGGCATTGGCGCCAGCGGCGATGTTGCGCATGCCTTCGTGCACGATGGCCTGGGCCAGCACGGTGGCGGTAGTGGTGCCGTCTCCGGCGACGTCGTTGGTCTTCGAGGAGGCCTCCTTGACCAACTGAGCGCCCATATCGGCGAACGGATCGTCGAGCTCGATGTCCTTGGCGACGGTCACGCCGTCATGGGTGACGGTCGGGGCGCCGTATTTCTTGTCGAGGGCGACGTTGCGGCCCTTGGGGCCGAGGGTGACTTTCACCGCGTTGGCGACGGTATCCACGCCCTCTTTGAGGGACTGCCGCGCCTGATTGTCGAATTGAAGTTGCTTGGCCATGAACTTTCCTCAATTGATAGAAACGAAACGAAACACACCGTCAGACACCAGCAATCGGCTGTCGGTTCGAAAAACGAACTGACGACTGACGGCCTACGACTGTTTACCTATCCGACGACGGCGAGAATGTCCTTCTCGGCCAGGATGAGCAGATCGACGTCATCGAGCTTGAACTCGGTGCCGGCGTACTTGGCGAAGAGGACCTGATCGCCGACATTGACGTCGACCGGGATGCGATTCCCGTCGTCATCCTTGCGTCCCTGGCCGACGGCCAGCACGGTGCCGCGCTGCGGCTTCTCTTTGGCGGTGTCCGGCAGAACGATGCCCGACTTGGTGGTTTCCTCACGCCCGAGCGGTTGAACGACGACGCGGTCGCCCAGGGGAGTGAGCTTGAGGTCAGCAGGAGCCTCAGCAGTTGCCATGAACATTCCTCCAGAACAAAACGTTGGGAGCGCACGCTCCCGCCCATTGGTACTGGAGAGAGGATACCGAATCTGTTAGCACTCTGCAAGGGAGAGTGCTAATTCAGCATGCGCGAGGCCTTAGCTGGCCAATGCCAACCCGAGAATTCCCCCAAGCTCGCGCAGCGATTGTTGGGCGTCCGTGAGATCGCCTCCGCTGCTTTCGGCATGGATCCGCTGACCGAGGTCGACGAGCGCCGCAATGGCAGTGGGGGTATCCAGGTCCTCATCCATGGCTGCGAGGAAGCGTTCTCGGTACGGCGAAGCGTCGACTGCCGATCCACCAGCGGTCGATGGCAATTCGGCCGCGGCTGCCAGTTCCTGAGCCACCGCCTGCCAGTCCTCGATCTCGCCGTCGATGTATTCCCACGGACTGCGATAGTGGTGACTCATGAGATAGAGCCGGAACGCATCGGCTGAATACCGTTTCAGCTCATTGCTGACCAGAACCAGATTGCCGAGCGACTTGCTCATCTTCTCGCCCTGGTACTCGACCATGCCGACATGGACCCAGTAGCGCACGAACGGTTCGACCCCCGTGGAATTCTCGGCCTGGGCAATCTCGCACTCGTGATGGGGGAAGATCAGGTCTGAGCCACCGCCGTGGATCGCAAAGGATGGGCCGAGATAGCGCGCGGCCATCGCGCTGCACTCGATATGCCAGCCTGGGCGTCCGGGACCCCATGGGGAGTCCCAGGTCGGCTCTCCCGGTTTCGACGCCTGCCAAAGAACGAAATCCAGCGGATCGCGTTTGTTCGGGTCATCGGGGAAGTTGCCGCGCTCATTGGCGATCGGGAGCATCTCGGCGATGGGATAGTGGCTCAACTTGCCGAACTCGGGATCGGATGCCACCGAAAAGTAGACCGAACGGTTCGACTCGTACGCCATTCCCTGTTCGATCAGCGGGAGGATCATGTCGATCATCTCCGGCGTGTGCTCGGTTGCCTTGACATAGTAGTCGGGCTCGCGCCAGCCGAGCGATTCCATGTCGGCCAGAAAACGCCGAGTTTCGCGCTCGCCCAGCTCGTCCCAACCGATGCCAACTTCCTTGGCTTTGCGAAGGATGTCGTCGTCGATATCGGTGACGTTCTGCACGTAGGTCACCGGTTGACCGAGAAAGTCGAGATACCGGATCAGCACATCGAACGTGAGGTAGGTGAAGGCATGACCAGCGTGAGTTGTGTCGTACGGCGTGACTCCGCAGACATAGAGACCGAGCGGATCCTCGCTCAGCTCGACGGTTTCCAGCGTTCCCGACTGCGTGTTGAACAGGCGCATTGCGTTCCTCTCTCCGCGTCTGGAACGCCGGAGCTTGCGATTCGTCAAATGGTGCCGATGTCGCTTGCGCGCATGACCCCGAGCAATCGCTCGACGGGTCAGGCGCGTCTCGCCGCGATGGGCGAGTATACCCGAGCGGTGTATCGCTCCAGAGGTGGGTTTCAAGTTCGACGAGTACCATTGCTGCCGCATCGGATCGGGACCGGGACTGGACATGACGCGATTCAACAGTTGGAAGTGGAGCGAGCGAGGTACGGCGAGATTCGTGCCGCTTGTCGCCTGTCTTGTCCTGCTGGCGGCCCTGGCTGGATGCGCCCGAGGCGAATCGGTGAATCCGCTGATCCCCACCGCAACGTCCGAGCTGGGAACCCCCGCTCCGACCATGTCACCTGAGCAAGCTCGGCAGCCATGCGGCGACGGCATGATGCTCGTGAGCGACATTGCGGCGATCGATCCGGTTTGGCGTGACATGCTGGGCACCCCGGACGACCAGGCGCTCGAATGGCATGACGATGCGCAACTTGTGCAGTTGCGCGTCTCGTGCGCGCTCTTCGGATCGGGGTTCCGGCTTCAGCCAAGCTACTTTTCGGCGGAAGCGCAGGCGCTGCTGACGGCTGACACCGGTGAGTCACAACCCGTAAATCTCGATCCGGCGCTGGTCGAGTCGCTTCCGGTGGATGCGATCGATTTCGGACGGATCTACAGCGCGTTGATCGAAGCGGATTTCACTGACGATCTCCGACTCGATCCGTCGACCGGGGTCGATGTGCGCATCAACAGCAAGCAAGCGCCGTTCGGCCCGGCCGGCGTGCCAGACGGCGCATTGGTCGCACATGTGTCGATCGAGCAATCGGGAGTGATCAAGGATCTCTTCATCGATGAAGCGACCGGTGAAATCTACCGCTACGAATCGCCTGCCTAGGAGGATTGGATGACCGCCGAAACACCCATTGCGCATGCAATAGAGCAGGTCGTCCAGGTGCTCAGACGTGAGCCATCGGGACTTTTCACCGACATCGACGGAACGATCAGCCAGGTCGCGCGAGTGCCCTCTGAAGCGCGGGTCGCGGAGTCGGCGAAGGCCTCGCTACGGGCGCTTTCGTCAGCTGTCTCGATCGTTGGGGCGATAACTGGGCGGGGTGCGGCCGATGCGGCAAACATGCTCGGGCTCGACGGCGTCATGGTCGTGGGAAACCATGGTTACGAACGCCTACATGACGGGGAGCGTCTGATCCACCCGTCGGCGCTCGGATCGCGCGCCAGCGTTTCGACGACGACGAGTCTCTTGCATGGCATCGTCGACGCGACGCCACAGCTGGCAGGAGTCGTAATCGAGAACAAGGACCTTTCTGCTTCGGTTCACTATCGGCTGGTGGAGGATCGGGGACAGCCGGTCGAACTGTTGCGGCAGTTGGTGGTTGCCATTGCCGGATTGCACGACCTGAATGTGACCGATGGGAAGCTGGTCTTCGAGATCCGGCCCAAAGCTCTCGTGAACAAGGGCACTGCCATTCACGATCTGGCCGTCGAACGCGCGTTGGCCGGGGTGGTCTATCTGGGGGACGATGTGACCGACGTGGATGCGTTTCGATCGCTCGGGGCGCTCGAATCGCCTGAGGTGCGCACGCTATCTGTTGGCATCGTTTCCGCGGAAACGCACGCCGTCGTGCGCGAAACCGCCGACCTTTTGATCGACGGAGTGGACGGTTGCATCGAGCTACTCGCCGGAGTCGCCGAGCAACTGGTTCCGTAGACTCGAGTCGTTTCCGGCCGGGATGAGTCCAGATCGATCGAGCGCCGACAGGAGCCGATGCTGAGCGCCCGTGATCGTCAGATCGGCGCGAGTTCGCTCGAGCACGGCACGGAGCGCGTCGGTGGTCCGGCGAAGTCCGCCTGTGAGACCGTCGGGATAATCCACGGTCACAAGAAAGGCATAGACCTCGTCCATGCGCGCCATAAGCTGCTCACCGCGCGCGAAATCGTCCGTTCGCACGGCATCGAGCACCTGGCGACGAAGTTCACTGGCGGCCTCGGCGAGCGCATTGAGGTAGGGCGGGTCATCGACGCCCAGGGCTTCCGGAGTTGGGAGCGGTTCACCAGTGACGAGCGCAAGCGTGATCGCTGCCTCGGACATCTCCTTCATCGGATCCTGAACGTATCCAGCCCATCGAATGCCTGGATGGTCGTTCAGGTCCTCGAGCAGTGCCGACAGCACACGCCTCGCGTCCGAAAGCAGACCCGCGGCCAAGTCGAACTCATGCCGGTGGGTCGCGCGGATCGAGTTCGCGCTCATGCGTACCACCTGACGCCCTTCGTTCAGCGCCCGGTCGCGCAACTGGTTTTGCGCGTCGAGCCGCTGGAGAATGGGTGAGCCGATCGATTCCACCGTCGTTGCGGGCTGCACAATGATTCTCCCGGGAGAAGACCGGGCGCGCCTGTTTGACGTATCGCCCCGGTCAATGCTAGCCTAGCGTCTGCCTTTTTGGCGCGGGGCTGTAGCTCAGCTGGGAGAGCGCAACACTGGCAGTGTTGAAGTCAGGGGTTCGAGTCCCCTCAGCTCCACAAGAAGAACGTGTTCGAACCCTGTCCTGGTGATCAGCGACAGGGTTTGTTCGTTTGGCGCCGCAGTCGCTCCCCTCGAAGTGCCATGGGATCGATTTCCCGTCGGGGCACGACACTTCGTTTCCGGCAAGCGGGTCAGAGCACGACCCGATTCAGGCAAACCGGAATGCGCCGTCGTAGGTCCGGCTCGACGGCGATATCTGCTAGTGACCGGTCGCCGGCGTCCCTTTGATTTCGAGCGAGATCTGATCGGCGTCGAGATTGGCCATCGTCGAACTGATGAGCTCGGAACTGAATGTGCCTTCGTCCATGACAGCCAGCAAGACCGCACGCTGGGCCTCGATCATCTCCAGCTGAATCTGCTTGTTGCGACTCTGCTGTTCAAGCGACCCGCTATCGGCAGAAGGCATTGGTCCGGTAACGAGCTCGGGAAATGGTGCGTCGGGATCGAGGCCGTGCTCCTTCAGGACCTGGGTGCCCGCGTTGCGCATGGCGACGGTGAGGCGCGCGCGTTCGGCATCGGCGCGTTCGTTGTTGTCGCCTGGAGGCAACAGTTTTCTCGCAAGCCAGGGCAGCGTCGAACCCTGGAGCAACAGTGACATGGCAGCGACCAGGAATGCGACGAAGACCAGAAGGGAACGGCTCGGCGTATCGCGTGGGAGGGTTTGCGCTGCGGCCAGTGTGACCGCGCCTCGCATACCTGCCCAGACGATGACCGTGCCTTGACGCCATCCCATCTGTTCATGGCGGTAGTAGTCGATATCTGCCGCTCTTCGGCGCCAGGTCTTGCGAAATCGCGCGATCGTCTCCTCGTCCGATTGCTTTCCTCGGCCCCAGAACTTGAGATTGAATTCGTGTTCCGAGATTGGCTCGACGAACCGGTGCTGAAACGCGTTTGCAACGCGGGTGGCTCGGTCTGAGCTTGTCCGAAACAGATAGACGAGTGGAACGATATAGAGGGCGCGGATCACGACGGTGAGCACGAGCGCGATGAGCGCGTACTCGAACGCCTTGGCTATCCCGAAGTGATCTTCCTGCACATCCTCCAGCACCCAGTCGAGCTCCAATCCCATGATGAGAAAGACCGCGCCTTCCAGGATGAACTCGATCATGCGCCAGTTTTGCCGGTCCGACAGGCGAAAGCGCGGCGGCAGATAGCGTGGCCCCATGAATCCGGTGATCAAGCCGGCGACGACCGCGGCAACCAGTCCCGACGCTTCCATCCATTCCGCGGGGAGCGAAGCAAGAAACGGCACCGTGAGGGCGAGCGCGGTGTTGACGGTGGGATCAGTGGCGCGTGAGCGAATCCAGAGATTTCCGTAGCCGACCACGGCGCCGATGACCACGGCAATCACGATGGAATAGACAAACGCGCCGGCGATATGCAGGAGGGAGATTCCGGCGGCAGTTGCCCCGATGGCAGTTCGCAGCAGCACAAGCGCCGACGCATCGTTCAGCAGGCTCTCGCCTTCCAGTACGACGACGGTTCGTGGCGAGACGCCGAGCCGCTTGACGATAGAAGTTGCAACGGCATCGGTCGGGCTCAGGATGGCGCCAATTGCCAGTCCAGCGGCGAAATCGAGGTCAGGGATGATGCGCGAGAGAATCCAGCCGATGACGAACGAGGTGATGACGACCAGCATGACCGCCAGACCGCTGATGGCGGCGAAGTCACGTCGAAATTCGGTCGTTGGCAAAGAGACCGCAGCAGAGAAGAGGAGCGGTGGCAGGATGCCGGCGAGGATCCATTCGGGATCGACCTCGAAGATCGGGGTAGACGGCCAGAGGCTGACCGCGATGCCCACCAGCACAAGGATGAGCGGCGCCGCAATGCGCACGCGCGGTCCCAGCCACGCTGCACCGGCAATTGCCAGGAGCGCGAGCACGCCAATGACGATCGATTCCAAGTGGCGTGGGCTCCTGCGATAGCTGGGCGTCGTTGGTCAGCGCCCGCGCGCTTCTCCTTGCGGCTCACGATACCATTCCCAGCAACCGAACGGGATGCGCAACCAGCGCATTCTCGCCCCGTTTCTTGAGTTTGTGGCGCATGCACGCGACAATCGTGGGCGACACGAAGCGTCGTGCGTGTTTTCCCTTCGAGTTGGAGTCGAAACCCTTGTCGTCCATCACCAAACCAGCTGAATCCGCCGTGCTGTACAAGGCGGGTGAGATCGAACCGCGGTGGCGCGAACGATGGGAGGCCGACCAGCTTTACGTCACACCGGACGACTCGGACAAGCCAAAGTGGTTTTCGCTGACGATGTATCCCTACCCGTCGGGGATCCTGCACATCGGACACTGGTACGCCTTCGCGGTGCCCGACGTGTTCGCCCGGTTTCAGCGGATGCGCGGCTACAACGTCATGTTCCCGATGGGGTTCGATGCCTTTGGGTTGCCGGCCGAGAATGCGGCCATCCGGCACAACATTCACCCGGCGGAATGGACCTACGACAACATCGACGCGATGCGCGCCCAATACCGCCAGATGGGCGCGATGATCGATTGGACGCGGGAAGTCATTACTTGCAATCCGGACTACTACCACTGGAACCAGTGGATCTTTCTGCAGATGCTGGAGCGTGGGCTCGCCTATCGCAAGGCTGGCGCCGTCTGGTGGTGCCCGAAGGATCAGACCGTGCTCGCGAACGAGCAGGTGCTCGAAGGAAACATTTGCGAGCGCTGTGGGTCGGAAGTCATCAAGCGCGATCTGGAACAGTGGTATTTCAACATTACCCACTATGTCGAAGAGCTACTGGCCGAACTGGACAACCTCGACTGGCCCGAGCGGGTCAAGACGATGCAGCGCAACTGGATCGGCCGTTCGGAGGGGGCTCGCCTGACCTTCGCGGTCGAAGGCGGCGAGCCGCTGGAGGTCTTCACGACACGACCGGACACGGTCTGGGGCGCAACCTTCATGGTGTTGGCGCCGGAGCATCCGTTGGTCGAACAAATCACGACAGAAGACCGGCGCGAGGCCGTGCGGGCCTATGCCACCGCGGCCCGCAACCAGAGCGAGATCGAGCGTATGTCCACCGACGCCACCAAGGCAAAGAGCGGCGTCTTTACTGGGGCATATGCGATCAACCCGATTACCGACGAGCGGATTCCCATCTGGATTGCCGACTACGTTCTGATGGGTTACGGCACGGGCGCCATCATGGCAGTTCCTGCTCATGACGAACGCGACTTCGCGTTCGCGCGAGCCTTCGACTTGCCCATTCGGGTTGTGATTCAGCCAGAAGGCGACCCGCTCGATCCGCAAACGATGACCGAGGCCTATCACGGCAACGGGATCATGGTGAACTCGGGTTCGTTCGATGGCGCCCCGGTTCCGGAGAGCCTGCCGCAGGTCATCGAATGGCTGGAGCAAACGGGCAGGGGAACGGCGGAGGTCAACTATCGCTTGCGCGACTGGCTGGTCTCCCGGCAGCGCTATTGGGGCACCCCAATCCCCATCATCTATTGCGATGCCTGCGGCATGGTGCCGGTGCCGATCGACCAGCTCCCGGTCGAGCTCCCGCTCGACGCGGAGTTCACACCGACGGGACAGAGCCCGCTGGTGAGCCACCAGTCGTTCCTGAACACGACTTGCCCGAACTGCGGGAAACCCGCTCGCCGCGAGACCGACACCTTCGACACGTTCGTCGATTCCTCGTGGTACTGGTACCGCTACACGAATCCGAAGAACGGCAGTCAGCCATTCGATCCGGCGATCGCCAACACGTGGACGCCGGTCGATCTGTACTGCGGCGGAATCGAGCATGCGATTCTGCACTTGCTCTATGCCCGGTTCTTCACGAAGGTGCTGCGCGATCTTGGCATGGTGCATCACAGTGAACCGTTCGAGCGCCTGCGCAACCAGGGCATGATCCTGGCGGAAGAGGGGACCAAGATGAGCAAGAGCCGGGGAACGCAGGTTTCCCCGGATGAGCTCGTGCAGCAGTACGGAGCCGATTCGCTGCGCCTGCATCTCATGTACCTTGGCCCGTGGGATCAGGGCGGACCGTGGAACACGCGCGGCATCACGGGCATGGAGCGCTTCATCCGCAGAGTTCACGGTCTTGTGCTGGAAACGATCGAGTTCGAGCCGACCAAGGGCGCCGATCCAGAGGTTGCCCGCACGCTGGAACGGCTTGTGAACAAGACGGTGCAACGAGTGACGACCGACCTGCTCGATTTTCAGTTCAACACCATGGTTGCGGCGCTGATCGAGTGCTCGAATGGCCTTGCTGACCTGAAGTCGCCCGATCTGATGGCCACTCGCGAATGGCGGGACGCCCTGAGCACACTGGTGCTCCTGATGGCTCCCTCGACACCCTACGTCGCCGAAGAGCTCTGGGAGAAGCTGGGCGGCGACTACTCGGTGCACACGCAGTCCTGGCCCGACTACGATGAGCAGTTGGCGAAAGACGACTTTGTCGAGGTTGTCATCCAGGTGAACGGCAAGGTGCGCGATCGGGTAACGCTTCCCGCGGATGCGTCAGAGGAGTCCGCCAAGGACGCCATTCGTCGGACCGAGAAGATCGCTGCGGCGCTGGACGGAGTCGAGGTCATGCGCGAGATCTACGTGCCCGGACGCCTGATGAACTTCGTGGTGAAATCGAAATAGCCCAACGCGCGAAAACGCCGGCGAGAAACTCGTCTCGCCGGCGTTTTGCGTTGTCGACAGAGCTGAGTCAGTCGGCCGCGACGGCCTCGCGTTCGGTGTCGCTGACCCACTTGATGTTGAGCTTGCGGTTGGCGCCGGCTTCGTCGAGCCGCTTGTACTCGGTTGTGTGCGGGGCCGACGTAACGGTCTCTGGCTCGTTCTCGGCTTCGGCCGCGATCTGCAGCATGATGTCGATGAACTGATCGAGCGATTCCTTCGACTCGGTTTCGGTCGGCTCGATCATGAGCGCTTCCGGCACGATCAGGGGGAAATAGGTGGTCGGCGGATGAACGCCGAAATCGAGCAGTCGCTTGGCGATGTCGAGCGCTTTCACTCCCTGGGCTTTCTGCCGGCGAGCGGAGAGAACCACCTCATGCATGCAGGTTCGGTCGATCGCCACATCGTAGGCGCCCTCGAGCCGTGCTTTCAGGTAGTTGGCGTTGAGCACGGCGTCCGAACTGATCTGCCGCAGCCCCTCTTCACCATGCATGCGGATGTAGGTCAGCGCGCGCACGAACATGCCGAAGTTGCCATGGAATGAGTGCAGGCGACCGATGGATTTTTCCGGTGTGTACCAGCGGTACGTGGTCTCCCCATCGGTCTCGTCCGCACGCACCATTGGGCCAGGCAGGTAGTCGACGAGCTTCTCTGCCACGCCCACCGGTCCGGAACCAGGCCCACCACCGCCGTGTGGGGTCGAGAATGTCTTGTGCAGGTTGAAGTGCATGACGTCGATCCCGAGATCGCCTGGACGGGCGTACCCGAGAATGGCGTTGAAATTGGCGCCGTCGTTGTAGACCAATCCGCCCGCTTCGTGCACCAGATCGATGACTTGCTGAATGTGCTCGTCCCAAAGGCCGAGCGTGTTTGGGTTGGTGATCATCAGGCCGGCGGTCTTTGGACCGATCTTCGCCTTGAGCGCCTCGACGTCGACATTGCCCCGGTCATCCGAGGGGATGGTGACCACATCGAATCCGGCGAGCACGGCCGTCGCCGGGTTTGTGCCGTGCGCAGAATCCGGCACCAGCATTTCGGTGCGCTCGGGGTCACCCTGGTCCTCGTGGAACGCGCGGATGATGAGACAACCGGTGAGCTCGCCATGGGCGCCGGCCGCAGGTTGCAGCGTGACGTTTGCGAACCCGGAGATTTCCGCGAGCATCTCCTGCAGCTCGAACATGAGCTGCATGGCTCCCTGGGTGGTGTCTTCGGTTTGCAGCGGGTGCAACTGCGCGAAACCCGGAAGACGGGCCACGCTCTCGTTGATGCGAGAGTTGTATTTCATCGTGCAAGAGCCGAGCGGGTAGATGGCGATGTCGATCGCGTGGTTCTTCTGGCTCATGCGCGTGAAGTGGCGCACCACATCGATTTCGCTGACTTCTGGCCAGTCGAGCCGCTCGCGGGCAAGCTCGGCAGGGACTGGCGAGTTCGGAACTGTGGATGCGGGAAAGGTGACCCCGCGGCGATTAGCGCGGCTAAGCTCGAATATCGTTGGCTCGACGGTCATTCGCAGAGGGTACCCTTCCTGCAGGTGCTGACAAGCGCGCCGACACTTCCGGATACACCGGTGCGCGCATGACCGAATTATGCCGCAACCGATTGCGTGGGAAACTGGCGCGTGCCGTTCGCGCGATGCCGAATGGCGCGAAGTCCGAACCGCACGTTTGCCCGCCCGAGGAACGCCTCATCGATGAACCCGTATCTCTCCTTTTCGATTGCCATGTGCGTGGTGGTCATTCTCGCGCTGGCGGGAACAGCCTATCTCGCTGCCTACTTCAACCGACGCTCGAAGAGCGACATGGAAGCGGCGTTGACGCCGCTGGCCAAGGTTGTCGACGGAGAGATGGAAGTAGAGGACGGCAAGGTCTCTGGACGCTATCAGGGGCAACTTGCGGAGGGGAAGGTTGCCACCATGCCGGGTGGCATGAGCCGCATCTTTGTGACGACCATCGTGGAAAGCGCCGGTGGCGAACCCTGGGAATGGACGCTGACGCGTTCGAAAGAACCGGGCGGACCTGACGAAGCCCGCTTTCAGCAAGAGCTGCCGGGAGTCACCGACCAGATCGAGCCGGTGCTCTTGCCCCTCAAGGACGATCCCGATCTTGCTGGCATCTGGTTCCGCGTTGGATACGATCCAGCAAGCGGCCAGCTCAAGATGACGAGACCGATGCGAGTGCGGCGCGATATTCCCGGCGCGCCTGCGTTCGAACGATTCCTCGATGTGCTGATCGCCGCGGCGGCGGCAAATCGTTCGGCTCAGGGGCCCGAGGCTGCCTCCGCCTGACGTGTTGCGGCGGCCTGCGTGAGTCCCGCCATCGGGTTGCGGCTCCCGAAAACGTTTGGCGCGGCGATGTCCCACCATGCTCCGGCGCCGTACCAGCCATACGCGGCGCACATGAATCCGACGGCCAAATCAGTGACGTAGTGCTCGCCCATGTACACCAGGGCAAATCCCATGAGCGCCGTGTAGATTACGAACAGATAGCCCCACTTTTTTCCGAACGCGAAGGCCGGGAAGATGAGCAATGCCGTGAATGCCAGGTGGATGGATGGCATGGCGGCACGCGGATTGGATTCGCCAATGACCGCGTAGCTGGCTTCGTAGATCCCACCTCCGATCGCTTTGCCGACGGACTCCATCACGCGATAGACCACCGCCGCCGATGGAGAGTTGATCGGTTCCGGAGCAAGCCACGGGGGGTTGGTTGGGATCAGGAAGTAGATCGCGAGACCGATTCCCAGCATCAGGGTCATCGCGCTAAAGAACCGCAGGAAGAGCTCTGGCCGTTTGTACCAAATGATCACGGCAAAGACATGCGGAATGATGAAGTACGACCAGTGCACTCCGGTCATGAAGTAGTCGAGTGGGCCCGGATCGCCAGGAGTGAAGAAGCGGTCCTGCAGACGGACGGTCGGAAGGCGATCGTTGAATAGCTGCCGTTCGAAATCGGGAACGTAGAGATTGACCGTGCGCGCGAAGATGGTTTCGTCGGCCAACGAACGCCCGACGGTAAAGAGGAACCAAACACCGGCGTACGGGATGAACCCGATCAGAAAGGCGCGGGTTCGTCCGACCGGCACCACGAGGACGCCGAGGATAAACAGCAAGCCCCATCCGAGAAAACCGCGGTTGGTGTAGTAAGAAACGATCATGAGCACCACGGCCAGCACCAGACGCAGAATGTGCGATGGCCGGATGGCAGCTTTGATGGCATTGGGATCGCGCGCGCTCAAGGCAGCACGCAAGCTCGGCTTGCTTTCCTGGGGACTTTCCGGCGGTTCGGGCGAGATTGGTTCGCTCATTCCGCCCCATCCCCCGACAAGCGGTAACGGTCGCTGGCCTTTTTCGTGATGACGATGGCCGGTTCACCCGTCGCGGGATCGGGTTTGCGGGCTACGAACCCCCTACGAGCTTGCTCGTCGATCCATCGCGCGTCGAATCCATGCTCGGCCGCGGTCGACCCGAATTGCTCCACCGGGCAGAACTCTCCGCACCCCGTGGCGGCACGGTAGAACGCGCGTCTGGCTGACTCGGCTGGTGAATCGAAACTGGTGATCTCACCCGGCGGATCGCCGTTCCCCTGCAAGTAAGCGACGAGCCTCGGTACGTCCTTGACCGTCACACCGCTCAGAATCACGTTGTCCGGATAGATGACAACATTCGGACCGATGTCGCAGAGGTCGATCGTGCCGCAATTGTTGACCAGGATCTCGGCGTCGAGCTTCTTGCGCACGACCTCCAGGCGGAGCCGCCCGATCAGATCGTTGGAACCCTTCTGCGCGCAGTGAGAGGCCGTGCAAACGAGCACATGCTTCTGTGTCCAATACATCGCCGCGCGAACCCCCGTGCGTGCTGTCGCTCGAGCCGAATCATCCGAATCGGTACTGAACCCCAAAACCACCGCGGGGGTAGGTCCACTCGATGTTGTGGAACTCGTTGCAGACGATGCGGCAGGTACCGCACTCCACGCACCCTTCGTACGAGAAGACGACCTTGCCATCCTCCTGCGGGGCGTAGCAGTTGGCGGGACAACAGTTGATGCACTGCTGTCGCACGCAACGGAGGCAGGTGTCGTGATCGATGATGCGGATGTGCGCTCGGTCGCGATCGACGTTGTAGTTGATCAACGCCAGCTTCCGCTCGATCGCAGCTGGGTCGAGGATAAAGGCGCGAAGAGAGTGATCGGTGTCAGTCATGGCAACCATGCGTTTGCTCGAATCGGTTCCGGCCAGTGTAGCACCCGACATCGCTAAAGCTGTGTTTCCAGCCAGGCGCGAAACTGGGCATCGAGTTGAACGGTATCGATGCCAATTGTGGAAAGGAGCGCCTGGTCTGCGGTGACGCCGCCGCGAAAGGCGCGAACGATATCGCCGATCACGGCTTCCCCCCACTGTTGCATGAGGTATTCGACGGCGATATGGCTGGTGGCGTAACTGCGGTTTGCGGCAGCGGCGTCGGTTGGGAAGCTCGAGGAGAGCGTCATCAGGGTGGGAAGCGTGCCTTCCTCCAAAGCGCCCAGAACGATCTGGAGATCGTTCTCATTCCCGGCCAGCTGCCCCACGACGGCCAGTCCCTCATCGAACCAGGTAGGAGGATAGGAAAACGGGTTCCTCGTCGCCTGGTAGAGCACGTGGTGGCTCACCTCGTGGCTGATCACACGGTCGACGGAGTAGTCGTCTCCCGATTCGATCGGGACCGCTATGACCCCAGCCTGGGGTAGCGAGAAGCCACCGATCCAGCTTTCGCTGTTTTGCCGAAGTGTGGTGCTGAAGTCGCTTCCGTTTGCGTAGACCCAAATGCGCATTGGATCGATCTCGGCGATGTCGTACTGCTGTTTGTATGCGTCGGCCGATTCCTGCGCAACTTGCAGGATGTACTGGTTGAACTCGTCGTCATCCTCGTAGACGTAGATGCTCACATCGTCGCTGTCGAGCCGCCGCCAGTCGAACGAATCGTCGATCCACGTAACGGTCGATTCCTCTGTTTGCGCGACGGTTCCGTCGGCGTTTGAGAGGATCCAGTAGTAGGTGATATCGACACCGGGCTCGATATAGTCGATCTGCGCATCGACGGTGTGTTCGACCTGAACTTCGGTCGTCGCATCGAACTCGACGACTGCCGCGTTCGAAAACTCGTGCCCAGACGTGATGTAGCGAAGTTCCGCGGAATCGACCGGAACCGGAGCGGTGGCCGATAGGTGAAACGTGGCTGACGCCGGGAAGTCGAGTTCTGCGCTTTGGTCCGCCTGAATCGTTGGCGGTTGCGCGGTTGCCCGAACGCCGTGAGCGCCGGGCATAAGCAGTGCGAGTAGCAACGCGACGGCGAAGACACGCCAGAGGCTATGCACCGGCAGCCGTCTCCTGCCCAATCGATTGCTTCAGGTATGCATCGATAAAGGGATCGAGTTCGCCATTGAGCACGGCCTGGATGTCTCCCACGCTGGTCTCCGTGCGGTGATCGGTGACAAGGGTATAGGGGTGGAGCACGTACGAACGAATGCGGTTGCCGAACCCCGCTGCGGTGTGTTCGCCCTTGAGCTTGCTTCGCTCGGCTGCTTCGGCTTGCATCTGCCGTTCGAGCAACCGAGCGCGCAAGATCTTCATCGCGGTTTCGCGATTCTGCGTCTGGCTCCGCTCGTTTTGGCAGGTAACCACGATCCCGGTCGGGATGTGCGTGAGGCGAATGGCCGAGCTGGTCTTGTTGACATGCTGTCCGCCGGCGCCCGAGGCGCGGTAGGCGTCCATGCGAATGTCGTCGTCCTTGAGATCGATCTCGGCGTTCGAGTCGATTTCAGGGAGCACTTCCACAAGGGCGAAGGCGGTGTGCCGTCTATGCGCCGAGTCGAACGGAGACAGCCGCACAAGCCGGTGTGAACCAGCCTCTCCCTTCACATAACCGTAGGCATTCGCGCCACGAATTTCGACGGTGGCGTTCTTGATTCCGGCCTCGTCGCCCTCGGTGCTGTCGAGCAGTTCGCTCTTGAAGCCGCGCAGATCGGCCCATTTGAGATACATGCGCGAGAGCATCTCTGCCCAGTCCTGCGCGTCGACGCCGCCCTCTCCGGAGTGCACCACCAGAATGGCGTTCTTGCCGTCGTACGGTCCGCTGAGTGTCAGCTCGAGCTCGATGGCGTCGAGGTCTGCGGCGGCGAGATCGGCGTCGGCTGCGAGGGTGGCATAGAACGACGGATCGTCGTCGCCCAGCTCCGCCAGCTCGGCCAGGTCGGAGATGCGCTGTTCGAGATCGGCAAACCGGTCGAGCCGGCTCTTCAGCTCTCCGAGTCGCCGCATCGCGGATTGGGCGGTCGCCATGTCGTCCCAGAAATTCGGATCGGCAGAGGCGGTTTCGAGTTGTTCGACTTCTATGCGATCACTCGCGAGGTCAAAGTAACACCCCGAGATTTTCCAGACGTGCGCTCAGCTCGCTGAGATCGCGTATCTTCACATCGGACATGACGAGAGCGTTCCTCGATTCTTGTTCAGAGATAGTCGCCGTCACCGGCGAACGCGACTGGAAAGTATACCCATGCGCTTTGCGCAAGTGACCGGTGCGCTCCACACAACCGAGACCGGGTACCGCATCGAAGTGACACTCGACACGCGAACGTCGCTGCGCGTAGTGCGGAACGAGCACATCCCGGCCTTGATGCTCCTCGATGGGAAAGAGGATGCCGACTGGACCGTCGATCAACTGACGCAGGAGACGATCGGCACAACGCTGGCGGAAGAGGGGTGGGAGGCCGTGGCGCACCAGCCATGCGATGAATCCGGCGCCTGGTCACCACCAGTTTCGACCTACCTGGTGCGAGGCTAGAAGAGCGAGTCGCCGGCGATACGGTCGAGGAGTTCGGCCAGTTGCTCGTCGGACGAGAAATCGATCCTGATCGACCCTGAACCGCGCTCCGTGCGATTGATCGAGACATTCGTCGCCAGTGTTCTGCGGAGGCGTTGCTCGAAATCGGCATGCTCAGCACGCAGACGTTGCGGGTTCTCGCGCTCGACCACGGTGGATTGCGCCTCGGTCCAGGCGCGCACGGCGCTCTCGGTCTCGCGCACAGACCAGCCGCGCTTGATCACCGTTTCGAGCATTGCAATCTGTTCGACCGCGGATGGCAAGCCGAGGAGTGCTCGGGCGTGACCTTCCGTGATATCGCCGCGTTCGAGCGCGGTTTTGACCCGATCGGGCAGGAGCAGGAGACGCAGGGTATTCGTGACCGAAACGCGCGATCGTCCGACGCGTTCCGCCACTTCGGCCTGGGTCAGCCCAAACTCATCGATCAACTGGCGATAGGCAAGCGCCTCTTCGAGCGCTGACAGATCGGATCGGATGACGTTTTCGACGAGTGCAAGTTCGAGCTGGGCCTGCAAAGAGACATCGAGCACCACGATTGGCACTTCGCGCAGACCGGCCAATTGCGCGGCGCGCCAGCGTCGTTCACCGGCGATGAGGACGAATCGATCCGGTTGGTCCCCGGGTTTCACGACGATGGGCTGGATGATGCCGTGTGTGCGAATCGAGTCGGCGAGGATGCCGAGCTCATCGGGATCGATCGTGGTGCGTGGTTGCCGCGGATTGGGCGTAATGCTGGTGACCGGCGCGGTCGTGGTCGAGACCGGTTGACTGAGGGGGATGGTCTCGAGGCTGGGGATGAGGGCATCCAGGCCGCGGCCAAGGCCGGTCTTGCGGGCGCCCAACCGCGCGTTCGAACCTGACTCACCCGATCGTTCGCTCACCTTGCCTCTTGCTCCAATCCCGAGGCGCGCCGAATGGCGCATCTCATCAGCCCGACGCTGCATTGGTCGTCACGGCCAGTGTAATTCACGGACTCGCCTGGACCGGCCGTACGCTTGCGCGATGGGAACGTATACTCCTCCGCTGGAAACGAACCGGCCCCGACTGACATGCCGGTCTAGCCTAGAGGCGGCATGCACACCCTCGCGTCGATCATTTCCCTGGAGACACTCTCCATCTTCATTGCGCTGGCCATCTTCATCCTGGTGGTGTTCGGCGTGGCCTACTGGGTTCGCCGGGCGGCGAGCGACCGGTCGGCATTGGTTGGACTCTATCTGGTCATCGGGTTCCCAGGGGTGCTGTTGACCTTGCTGGGTCTGGCGCGCCTGACGGGAGGACAATCGTCCGGGTTTGCCTGGCTGGCTACTGGGCTGGGGCTGCTGCTGCCGATGTTCCCGCAGTTCCGCCAGGACGTGGCGCGGTTCACTCCGATGGATCCCGCGTCCCCGACAGACATGGTGGGCCTGTCGGTCGTGTTGGCATTCATCGGGTTTTTCATTTTTCAGTACGCGATCAATCCTGAGCCGGAGGACACCGGTGAGATCACGATCGCGTATCTGCTGAGCCAGTTCGTGTTCATGATCGTGCTGGCATTTGTGCTGGTCGGTGTTGGCCAATGGCGCGATTTTCGCGGCGCCGCCAAGCGGCTTGGGCTCGAGCGGTTGAATCCGCGGCAGATTGGCATCGCCCTGCTGGCGGTCATCGGCGGATTCCTGGTAATGGGCATCGGCGGGGGACTGACGGCCTGGCTGCAACCGGATTTCAACAACGAGATCCAGCAAACAACCGACGAAATCACGCAGAACGTGAGCAGCGTTGTCGGGGCGGTTTTCTTCGGGCTCGGCGCGGGCGCCAGTGAGGAAACGCTCCTGCGCGGCGCAATTCAGCCTCGATACGGGATTTGGATCACGTCGTTGCTCTTTGCCCTGCTGCACAGCCAATATGGCATTTCCTTCGTGATGGGCGGAGTCTTTTGCATGGGTGTGATCCTGGGTTTACTGCGGAATCGGATCAACACCACAGCGGCTATCCTTACCCACGCGGTATTCAATACGATCGTGGTTCTGCTCGGAAGCTAGTTCGTGGCGACAGAGTCGCGGAGGATGGTTCTCGATGGATCTCGTGGAAGTTCGGGAGCTCGAGGGCCCGAATCTGTTCATTCTCGAACCAGCCATCAAGATCGAAGTGCATTCGACCGCCGTACGCCAAACGGTGGAGACCGCACCCCATCCATACGCTCCGTCGAACAACGTGCCGGACGAGGTGCTCCGGCTCGCGTCCCTGACAAGGGATGTGCTGGCAGTCGCAGGATTGCCGGACTGTCCGGTTACGACCGTTCCCATGGAAACCGAGGGGAACTTCTCGATCGTTTTTCCATGGTCCGACCGGCGAATTGCGAGGCTGGTGGCCCGAGCGGTGAAGAGCGCAATCGGCGGCGAGACGGTTGATCTGGGCGGGGTGCAGGAGTCCGCAGGGACGATTCGCCAGACTGAACCGAGTCTCGAGGATCGGCCGGTCATGATCGAAGACGAACAGCGCTCCGCGGTGACGATCGCCGTCACCGGCACCAACGGCAAGACCACGACGACCCGACTGCTGGCGCACATCTTCCGAAATGCAGGTCAGAGCGTCGGCTGGTCATCCTCGTCGGGCGTCTACATCAATGGCGAAGAAGTGCTGACCGGCGACTACTCGGGACCACGGGGGGCAGAACGCGTGCTCACCGATCCCGAGGTCGATGTCGCCATCGTCGAGACCGCGCGCGGCGGCATCCTGCTTCGCGGGGTCGTCTGCCAGTCGGTCGACGTGAGCGTTTTCACCAACATCAGTCCGGATCATCTCGATCTTCAGGGGGTTCGCACGGTCGAGGGGCTCGCCTGGGCCAAGGGTGTCATCACGCGTATCACTCGCTCGGACGGATACGCTGTCCTGAATGCCAGCGATCCGCTGGTCATGGACGCGACCAGGGATATTCGCGCTCAGAAATTCTTGATATCCACCGATCCGACGGCCCCTGAGCTCCTGGCGCATGGCGCTTCCGGTTTGCCGGTGATGACCGTCATCGACGGAAACATCACGCTGATCGAGACCGGCATTCCAACGACCGTCTTGCCGATTGCCGACGTCCCCATCACATCGGGCGGCCTGGCCACATTCATGGTCGAGAACTCGCTCTTCGCCGCGGCAGCTGCTCTGGCGGCGGGCGCCACCCTCACCCAGGTGCGCGACGGACTCTCTTCGTTCCAGAACACACCAGAAATGAACCCCGGCCGGCTCAACATTTTCGAACGAGCGGGGGTACGAGTCATTGTCGATTTCGCGCACAACGAGGCTGGACTCGCGGCATTGCTCGCGTTCGGGCGCACCCTTTGCGCACCGGATGGACGACTGATCGCTGTGGTGGGTACAGCCGGTGACCGAAACGACGCCTCGCTGATCGAGATCGGCCGGCTGGCAACGTTCGAATCCGACTATGTGATCGCCAAGAACACCACCCACTACCTTCGCGGGCGCACCCAGGACGAGCTGATGGGTTTGTACGTGCGTGGCATCAAGGCGGGCCGGGAAGTTCCCTACGAGACGTCGGAGAACGAGTTCACCGCGGTCGTGCGCGCGCTCGAGATCGCTCAACCTGGGGATGTGATCGCCGCCATGACGCACGAACACACTGCGGAAATCTGCGCGCTCTTTGCCTGAAATTCTCAAAGCAAAACGGCGCCGCTCAAATGTGCGACGCCGTTTGGACCCTTCCGGAACTGCGGTCGCTATCCCAACGAGAACGATCCGGTGAGATTGTTCAGTTCTTCCCAGGTTTGCGCCGGCTTGTCCACCATCAGGACCACAAGATCATCCTTGTCGGAGCGCTCCACTGCCGATCGCACGGCATCGCTCTCCTGCAGGACGATCGTGACTGCTTCGTCCGCCAGCCCTGCGGCCATGGCAGCGTCCTTCAGCCGCCTGGCGATTTCGCCGGAGGGGCGGCCGCGGGTATTGGCATCCTCGCGGATGACGAGCTCGTGGAACGTTTCGCCGGCGAGTTTTCCAAACGCGGCGATGTCATCGTCCAACCGGTCACCAGGCATGGAAATGACCGCAATCGCGCGCGAGGCATCCATGCGCTTGACGAAGTCGGCCATCGACTCGAGCCCAGCAATGTTGTGGCAGTAGTCCATGATGATCCGTCTGCCCTGGAACTCGAGCAAATTGAACCGCCCCGGAGTCTGATAGAAGCTCGACGTAAACGTACGCATGGCCTGGCGGATGTATTCGAGCTGGACATCGTCCGCCAGCGCCGCGGTCACTGCCGCAAGCGCGTTGGCGACGTTGACGCGCAACCGACCGTCGTAGGTGGCTGGTATCTGGCTCGCCAGCAAGAGACTCGTCTCACGGCGGTTCTCGATGACGGTGATCATCTCTCCGGCCGACACCGGACGCAGAATCACCGCGCGGCCCTTGTTTCGGAGATGCTCACGAATGACCGGGTTGTCTTCATGCATCGAGAAGTAGAGGATTTCGCCGCGCGCATAGCGCGCCATCTCGACAGTCCATTCGTTGTCGGCGCTCAGCACCGACTTCCCGTCGCGGAACACGGACTGCGGCACGACCGCTTTGACCTTGGCGAGATCGGAAAGCGAGTCGATCCCGTGCTGGCCGAGATGGTCGCTCGTGACATTGGTGACGACGGCAATATCACAGCGGTCGAAGCCAAGTCCGGATCGCAGAATTCCGCCACGGGCAGTTTCGAGCACTGCGTAGTTGATGGTCGGGTTCTTGAGCACCATCTTGGCGCTCGTCGGGCCGCTCATGTCGCCGGCCATGATCTGGGTGCCGTCGATATAGATACCGTCGGTGGTGGTCATGCCCACGCGGCGACCGGCGGTTTTCATGATGTGCGAGATCATGCGCACGGTCGTGGTCTTGCCATTCGTGCCCGTGACGGCCACGATCGGGACTCGCGATTTCGATCCTGGCGGGAATAGCATGTCCACCACAGCGCGGCCCACATGGCGGGGGTGGCCCTCCGTGGGGTTCGTGTGCATGCGGAAGCCGGGACCGGCATTGACCTCGACGATCGCGCCGCCGGATTGCCGGATCGATTTCGAGATATCGGGCACGATGAAATCGATACCGGCGATGTCGAGCCCAACGACCATCGCAGCCTGACGCGCGATCTCCTCGTTGTCGGGGTGAATGTCATCCGTGCGGTCGATCGACGTGCCTCCGGTGCTCATGTTTCCGGTGCGCTTCAGTGGCACGACCACTCCCTTGTCGGGAACTTGATCGAGCGTGAATCCGTTGCGTTCCAGCGTTTCCATGGTCTGACCGTCGACGGAGATCCGCGTGAGGATCTTTTCGTGGCCAACGCCGCGGCGCGGGTCGCTGTTGGTGATCTCGATGAGTTGCTCCACCGTGTGCTCGCCGTCTCCGACGACATGCGCAGGGACGCGTTCAGCGACGGCGACCACGTTGTTGTTGACAACGAGGATGCGGTAGTCCAGCCCTTCGATGAAGCTTTCGACCACGACGATGCCTGCGCGAGATTCGCTCATGGCTGTCGGGAAGAACTCGCGTACCTCGTCCTCATCCTTGAGGTTGATGCAGACGCCGCGCCCGTGGTTTCCATCCAGCGGCTTGATGACGACTGGATAGCGGATTCGGCGCGCTTCCCGGACCGCGTCGTCGACGTTGCGCACAGTTACGCCACGGGGTACCGGAATGCCGACCTCATGCAGCAGCCGGTTCGTCAGCTCCTTGTTGCTGGCAGTGTCGACTGCGATGTTCGACGTCTCAGAGGTGACCGTCGCCCAGATGCGCCTCTGATGGACGCCATGTCCCAGCTGCACCAATGACCGGCGCGGATCGAGGCGAATGACCGGGATATTGCGCCGTTCCGCCTCGGCGACGATCGAGCCGGTCGAAGGGCCATACGCGAGGCGTTCCGCCGTGCGGATGACGGTCTGTTCCAATTCGTGCTGGAAATCGAAGTCCGGTTCAGTGTCGTAAACGACGTGGTTGAGCAGCCGTTTCGCCAGCTCGGCGGCGGCGATGCCAACATCTTCCTGTTCGTATTCGAAGACGACGTTGTAGACGCCTTTCTCTTTGGTCGAACGGGTCTTGCCACGTGAGACCTCGGCGCCGGCGAGGTTCTGAAGCTCGAGCGCGACATGTTCGAGCACATGCCCCATCCAGGTGCCCTCACGCATCCGCTGAAGGAACCCGCCCGGTTTCCCAACCGAACATCGGTGCTCGTAGAGCGAAGGAATCAGCTCGGTGATTCGTTCGTAGAAGCCGGGAATCTTGTTGGTCGGCCGTTCTTCCAGTTCCCCGATGTCGACCGTGAAGCGGAGCGACGGCATGCGGGCCCAGACGTTCGGGCCGCGATAAACCGTGTGGTCACGAAACTCGATCATCCCGCCTCTCCTGCATGGAACTCAGACTGGCTGTTGCACGATCTCCGTGGCGCCATCGGGGACTATCATCGCGGGGGTACCGATCAGCGTTCTCGATACCATGTCGAAGATGTGTCCGCTCGTGAGCACGTGTATTTTCGCGCCGCTGAGCGTGATTCCGCCATGACGTTTGACACGATAAACATCTGAATAGGCTTCCGACCCGTCGATGATCGTCACCGAGTGCTTGCCAATCACTTCCAACTTCCCGTCGGACGTGAAAATGGCCGCGGTGTCCTCATCGACGCCCACGCCAAGCAGGCTTGGGTTTGACGCGACCATCATCATCAATCGGCCAAGCCGGTCGCGTTGGCGGAAGTGCTGATCGATGATGGCGCCGGTTACGAGACCGAAACCGGCCACCATCTGCGCCATGCGCATCTTGGGGCTATTGCCGCTCGAGCCGAAGGCCACCATGTGCGACGAGAGGATGGAGGCGCCTGCGCTGGTGCCTGCCACGACGGCCGAATGCAGACTGCGATCCAGAATGGCGTTCATCGCCTTGGTTCCGCCGATGATGGCCGCCAGGCGCATTTGGTTCCCGCCGGTCATGAAAATGCCGGTTGCCTGGCGAATCATCCTGACGACGAGTTCGGAATTGGCATCGGGTCGATCGCCGATCACCGCGATATCGACCTGAGATGCTCCCATGCCGAGAAAAATGGCCTTGTAGCGTTCGCCGGCCGACTCGATCGACGATGCGGTGGGAATAACGACAATGCGCGCGTCCTTGCCACCGGAGAGTTCTACGAAGCGTGAAAGAATCACCCGATCGCGAAATTTGTCCTCCGCACCACCAATCGCCATCACGGGACCCTGGCTGAGCCGCTCGGTCTGAACTGGCGCTGCAAGGTCCGCGGACGTTCCGGCTGAAGTAACGGTCATTGCTCGCTCGATCTGGTTCGTTGGTTCGATGGGGGAACGGCGCGTGCGTCAGTCGGCCATCGCCGCATCGCGATCCCGCTCGCCGCTTCGTAAACCGAATGATTGCGTCGAGCGGCGTCACCCCAGCACCGCTCGACGTAAGGATAACGCGTCATCATTTGGCGATGAACTGGCTCGCCACTTTTTCGAGAACTGGAAACTGCTCGGGACCCGGAGAATCGACAATGAATTCGCGCATACCAGCCTCGTAGTAGACGCCGACCATCTCTTCGAACGCGCCCACCGAGCTCCAGATGTCGACCGGCATGAGCGCCGACCAGACGTATAGCGACCGGGTGATCGATGCCGGGTCCCGGCCGATCTCCATGCAGTGCTCGTCGAGAATCGCATTCCGTTTGGCGATTTCGGCCGGGGGCCCGTTCGAGTTCCATCGGTCGGCGTATTCGGCCACAACGCGGAGCATCTTCCTGCGGTGTGCTCCAAGCGTCAATGGAGGTCTCGGGCGCTGGATTGGCGCGGGCCGAGCGGGCGCGTTTTCGAGGTGGTAGTAGTCGCCGTGGAAGGTTGTGTATTCGTTGCGGAGCATGGAGTCGATGATCTGCACAGCCTCCCGAAAGCGAGCGACCAGTTCCGGCGGTTCGGGAAAGGGAATGCCGAACCATTCATGCTCGGGAACGAACCATCCTGCCCCGAGCCCCACCTCCAGGCGCCCATGCGAAATGTGATCGATGGTTGCGGCCATCTTCGCCACCAGTGCCGGATGGCGGAATGTATTCGATGTGACGAGCACGCCAAGGCGGGCGGTCGAGGTTTCCGCCGCCAGCGCTGAGAGCAGCGTCCATCCCTCGAAATAGTTGCCGTCCAGTCGACTCGGTTGTTGATAGTGGTCGCAGTCCCACAACGACGAGAATCCAAGCGATTCGAAATAGCGCCATCGGTCCCGATGCACGTCCCACGGGAGGTTCTGGTCGGTACAGAGCCCAAACGTCACGTCACGCATGGCGGTTCGCCCTCTATTCGCTAGGTCAGTTCGGATCGTACGCGGTATTCTAGTCGGCACGACGACAATCCACGTTGTCACTTGCGCTTCCGCCACAGAACGGGCGATTCCCCAATGACCAATCCATTTCTCGAACGACTTCAGCAGGGCCCAATCATCGGCGATGGCGCGATGGGGACGATGCTGCATTCGAGCGGAGTACCACACGATACGGTGTTCGACGTCCTGAACCTCTCGAACCCCGATCTGGTTGCCTCGATTCATCGGGCATATATCGCGGCCGGCGCAGAGATCATCGAAACCAATTCCTATGGCGCGAACCGATTCAAGCTCGACCACCTCGGACTCGCTGGCAAGGTTCGCCAGCTCAATCGAGTGGCGGCCAAGATCGCTCGTGAGCAGCGCGAGGTGTCGGGACGGTCTGTGTTCATCGCCGGTTCGGTTGGACCGACGCTCCAGCGCCTGCCGCCGATCGGCACGGCCAGTGCGGAAAAGGTGCGCGCTGCCTTCCGGGAACAGATCGAAGCGTTACTCGAGGGTGGCGTCGATCTCCTTTCGATCGAGACGATCCCGGATATCGCTGAAATGCGCGAGGCGCTTGCCGCGGCGCGGGAGTGCAGCGACCTTCCCGTCATTGCGATGTTGACCTTTGCGGAAGATGGCCGCACGGTCGCCGGCAACGAAGCGGCGGCCGTCGTCGATATGTTGCTGGAGCATCAGGTCGATGTTATCGGCGCGAACTGCTCTGTGGGACCGCAGCGGCTTCTTCAGGTGCTGGAAGCCTTTTCCGCTGAGCTCGACCGTCGTGGCGAGTCGCGCGCGCTCGCTTGCATTCCGAATGCAGGTTGGCCGACGCAACAGGGCGGACGACTCCTCTATCCAAGCTCGCCGGACTATTTCGCGAACTTCGCTGTGCGTGCCGCCGATGCCGGGATCCGGGTCATCGGGGGGTGCTGTGGCACGACACCGGCGCACGTCGAAGCCATGACTCGCGCGATGGCCGAGCGCGCAACCGGAACCGTAGACACGAAGGCTCCGCACCTGCCGGAGCTTGTTGTCTCGGATTCGACGGCCCCGATACCAGGCGTAGGGCTCCATCAACCCGACGGGTTCCGCACCGAACTTGGACGCAAGTTCCAGGTGGCTGTCGAGATCGACCCCCCGAAGGGTCTCAATCCGGAAAAAGCGTTGGCAGGCGCTGAACTCCTGAAGCGCGCTGGCGTCGACGCGATCAATGTGGCCGACTCCCCGATGGCGCGCGTGCGCATGAGCGCGCTGACGCTTTGCATGATGATCCAGAATCAGGTGGATATCGAGACGATCGTCCATTTCACCACGCGTGACCGCTCGCTGATGGGGATTCAGTCAGAGCTGTTGGGGGCGCATGCCGCAGGTGTGCGGACGGTGCTTGCGCTGACCGGGGATCCACCGACGCTGGGCGGCTATCCAGGCACCAGTGGCGTCTACGACACCGACTCGATTGGGCTGATTCGCCTACTGACCAACATGAACCAGGGTCTGGACGCGGTTGGCTCGTCCATCGGGAGTCATGCTGACTTCCGAATCGGTTGCGCGGTGGATCCGACACGCGACGACCTGCCACTCGAAGCCGAGCGATTGCACGCGAAACTCGATGCGGGGGCGCATTTTGTGATGACGCAGCCCATTTTCGATGCAGAGGTCTGGTTGCGGTTCCTTCGGCATTTTGGCGGCGATATCCCGGTGCCGCTGATGATCGGGATCCTTCCGCTGCAGTCCGCCAAGCACGCCGACTTCCTGCACAACGAGGTCCCGGGCATCACGCTGACTCCGGATGCCCTGAAGCGCATGCACGCCGCAGGGCCGGACGGACGCAAGGAGGGCGTGAGAATGGCGCAGGAACTCCTGCTCGACCTGCTGCCAATTGCCCAGGGGGTGTACCTGATGCCATCGTTTGGCCGGTACGAAGTGGCAGCCGAGGTGCTCGATGTGCTGGAAGCAGCTTCGGGCCGGGATTTGGGTATCGTCGCAGCGAGCTGAAACGGTCGATACATGCGGGCAAACATGGTAAACTCGACCGGCTACGACCGCTGAGGGGTCGTTCTTTTTGTGTCTTGATTCCGCTCATTCGCGGTTCGATGGGGTCGGCCCCGCCCAGTTTGGGTCATTACAGTCAGGAAGTACGCACATGACCGCGCAGATCATTCAGGAGCTCGAGAAGGAGCAACTGAAGGCATTTCTTCCGCAGTTCGGCGCTGGCGACACCGTCCGCGTGCATGCGAAGGTCGTCGAAGGAAATCGCGAGCGAATCCAGGTCTTCGAGGGCGTGGTCATCCGCCGCCGCTCCGGCGGTGTGAACGAGAACTTCACCGTGCGCCGCATCGCCTCGCACGGCATCGGCGTCGAGCGAACGTTCCTGATCAATTCGCCGCGCATCGAGAAGATCGAGGTGATGCGCAGCGGCAAGGTGCGGCGCGCCAAGCTCTATTACCTGCGAGATCTGACTGGCAAGGCCGCCCGCATCAAGGAGCGCCGACGCCCCAACCGGGTGATTGCGCCACCGGCCGCGCTGGTCGAGGAGCCGCTGGCAGTCGAAGAGACGCCAATGGACGACACCGATCTGGTGGCCACTGCGGTGGATGAAGGGGTGATGTCGGAAGAGAGCGCCGAGCTGGTCGACCCGGTGGTGTTGGCCGCAGAAGATGCCGAGGCCGCGGGCGAAACCGTTGCCGAGGACGAGACGGCCTCCTAACCCCATTCCAAAACAACGTAGAATCGCGGGCGTGGAGTGTTCCACGCCCGTTTTCTTTGTGCCAGGAGTTTTCCGTGCCGGTCAGCCGGTTTCACTGGGAGCGAGCCTTTTGGCGCACGGGCTACCACTTGGTCGCCGGTGTCGATGAGGTCGGGCGTGGAGCGCTGGCGGGTCCGTTGGTGGCGGCCGCCGTCATTTTCGAGCCGGCAACCATCGACCGCCGCTCGCACCGGGAGGCCATCGAGCGCTGCGTGCGTGATTCGAAAACCATGACTCGCGATACACGAGAAGCCTCGCTCTGCGTGATCGAGACATGCGCCTCGAGCATTGGCATCGGCATGGTGGAGTGCAGAGAACTCGATGCGGTCGGGATGACCGCGGCGAACCGGTTAGTAATGGAGCGAGCGGTTTTCGCATTGGGTGTCGAGCCCCAGGCGCTGTTGCTCGACGCATTCACGACCGACCTCGGCATGCCGCAAGTGGGACTGATCGACGGTGACGCGCAGTGCCTCTCTATTGCCGCAGCGTCGATCGTGGCAAAGGTGACGCGGGATCGGTTGATGATTGCGCTGCACGAAACCGATTGTCGCTACGGACTCGATCAGCACGTCGGGTATGGAACACCTGCTCATTTGGGCGCCTTGCGAAGGCATGGTCCTGCGTCGTTCCATCGCCGTTCCTTTCGACCGGTGCAGGAATGCCTGAACGGCCGCTAACGGCGAGGCACCTCACGACCGGACGCAATGGCGAGCAACTCGCCATCGCGGAACTGCAGCGACGCGGTCTCCGCCTGATCGAACGCAATTGGCGCTGTCAGTTCGGCGAGCTCGATGCGGTGATGTGGGATGGGGAAGAGCTGGTGTTCGTCGAGGTCAAGACTCGGGTGGGCGCCGCGCGTGGCGCAGCCGAGGAGTCGCTCACCACAGAGAAAGCGCGTCGGTTGGCGGTCGCTGCAGAGTGGTACCTGGCGGACCATCCCGAGATCGACGATGCAATCTGGCGGATCGATTTGGTCGCCATCACGCTCGATCGCGACGGACGGGTGGTTCGCATTGCCCATATCGCAAACGCCGCGCAGTTTGGGTGAGCCGGGATCGTTCTCTCGTATCATGCCGAAATGGCAATGAGCGAATCTGTTCAGCAACATCGTGCAGCCGCAGAATCGTCGCTCAGCATTGGCGTGTTGACCGTTAGCGACACGCGGACGCTGGCAGACGATACTGGTGGCTCGCTGTTGGTCGAGATGATCGAAGCTGCTGGGCATCGCGTCGGCGCTCGCGCGATCGTTGTCGACGATCGGGAGCGGATCGTCAATGCGGTGCTGGACATGGTGGCCGACCCGGCGATCGACGCGGTGATTTCCACCGGTGGCACCGGGATCGCGCGCAGAGATGTAACGTACGATGCGGTGACGTCGATTCTCGATCGAACGATCGATGGATTCGGCGAGCTCTTTCGCATGTTGAGCTTCGAGGAAATCGGTTCGGCGGCGATGCTCTCACGCGCGACTGCCGGCGCAATCGGATCGACCGCGGTCTTTTCGTTGCCAGGATCACGCAACGGCATCCGGCTCGCCATGGAACGCCTGATTCTTCCAGAAATCGCGCATGTCGTCTATGAGATTCGAAAGTAAGGGATTGTGAGCGACGCCACACGAAAACCATCGATTCTGAAGGGGTTTCGGGATTACCTGCCTGAACAGATGATTCTCCGCCAGGAGATCATCCGGCGATTCAAGGATGTCTTCGAGCGGCATGGATTCGATCCGCTCGACACCCCGGCAATCGAATACATCGAGGTGCTCACCGGCAAGGCCGGAGAGAACGAAAAGCTGATGTACGCCTTCGAGGATCATGGCGGACGGCGAGTTGGGTTGCGCTATGACCTGACAGTCCCGCTGGCGCGGGTGGTCGCCATGCACCAATCGGAGATCATCTTCCCATTCAAGCGCTACCATGTCGCGCCGGTGTGGCGGGCCGACCGGCCGCAGCGCGGGCGATTCCGTGAGTTTTGGCAATGTGACGCCGATATTGCCGGTGTCGATTCGATGACCGCCGACGCGGAGATCATCTCTGTGCTGACCGACGGGTTGGCTGCCGTCGGGCTCGACAACTCGACCGTGCAGATCAGTCATCGGCGCATCCTGGAACGGATTGCGGTGGCATCGGGCGTACCCGAGATGCAGGCCGCGACCGTTTACCGTTCGGTCGACAAGCTGGACAAGATCGGCGCCGATGGCGTCCGGACCGAGATGATCGAAGGGGGAATCGAGAGCGCGGCCGCAGATCGCGTGTTGGACACCATTTCCCTCACCGGCGCGACCGGAGATGTGCTGACGGAGCTGAGTAGCCGGATGGAATCCGACGCAATTGCCCAGGGAGCGCTTGCCGAGATGACCGAGCTCTTCCAACTGCTCGAGCAAATGGGTGTGCCGCCAGCGAAGGCTGTCTTCGACCTCACACTGGCACGCGGACTCGACTACTACACGGGGCCAGTCTTCGAGGCCAAGGTCACCGAGCCGAAGGTCGGATCGGTGGCCGGTGGCGGCCGCTACGAGGGGCTGATTGGCGCCTTCGGTAGCAGGCACGTATCGGCAACCGGCGTATCGCTTGGGTTGGAGCGCATCATCGAGGTCGTGCGCGAGCACGGGACGATGCCGATTCCTACAGCAGTCGCGCAGGTCTTCGTTCCGGTCATCGACCGCAATCTCGGCGTTGCCGCCAGGCTGGCAACAGAATTGCGACAGGTTGGCATCAAGACCGACCTGTCGTTGCTGGAAGGCAAGAGCCTCGGAGAGCAGTTGAAATACGCTGGCCGGCGGGGAATCCGGCTGGCTGCCATTCTGGGTCCGAACGAGACCGAACGCGGCGTCGTGGCGGTGAAGAATCTCGTCACCGGCGAGCAGATCGACATCGAACGGGAACGGCTGTTCGAAACCGTCTCGTCGTTGTCAATCGATTGACAGGGTTCATAGAGGAGCGGATGTTTCTACGATGACCGACACACCACGATGGGACGAATGGGATACCTACATGTGGGTCGTTGCTCACCCCGATGACGCGGAGTTTTCATCGGCAGGAACGATCGCCCGACTGACTGCCAAGGGGAAAAAGGTCGTCATCATCCAGGTGACGTCGGGAGACAAGGGCACGCCAGATTCGAGCATTCCCGGCGATCAGTTGGCATCTGGCCGTGAGGTTGAAGAGCGCAATGCGGCCGATGTTCTGGGGGTGGCCGAGGTCGTCTATCTCCGGTGCACGGATGGCGAGCTGGTTCCCGATCTTGCGCTCCGCGAGAAGATCGTGCGGCAGATCAGAACGTTCAAGCCAGACGTCATCGTGAGCCACGATCCATATCGACCGTATGCGTTGCATCCGGACCATCGCGCGTGCGGGTTCGCTGCGATCGATGCGGTCTACCCAACCGCCCGCGATCCTCACTATTTCCCGGAGCATTTGGCTGACGGACTGGAGCCGCACAAAACGGCGGAAATCTGGTTCTTCAACGCCGAGCATCCCGACCTGGTCGTGGACATCACAGAAACGTTCGACACCAAGATCGCTTCCCTCAAGGAACATGGTTCCCAGGTGGGCGACGGAGTGGAAATGGCGAATCGGGTGCGTGAGCGAAACGCCGAAGTTGCCGCCGGTCAGGATTTCGAGCTGGCTGAGGCGTACAAAGTGGTGCAGATGCGGCGGTGATCCGCCAAACGAGAGAGATCATGGTGTCGTCCTACGAAACCGATCTTCAGGTGACGGCCGAGCGAGCGCTTGCCGCTGCCCGCGCAACCTGGGGGCCAGACTGGTCGCCCACCCGGGTTGCCGTTGCTCCTGGCCGGATCGAGATACTTGGCAACCATGTCGACTACAACGGTGGCCCGGTGCTTGCGGCTGCCGTCGATCGCGCGACGGTCGTTCTCTCCGATGACGCCGACGAGCTGGCCGTTCTCTTCGCCGATTTTCCGGGTGAGGGACAGGTGGCCATCGATCCGAGCGAACAGGCGTTGACGCCAGCGAGTCCTGGTTCACCAACTGCGAGCGATTTCGTGCTGGGGGCAATTGCCCGTTCGCACGCGAAGGGCCGGGACATTCGTACCGGACGCGCCGTGGTTGCGACGTCGGTCCCCATTGGCTCGGGAATGAGTTCCTCAGCGGCGTTCTGTGTGGCGCTTTCGCTGGTGCTGAACCAGGATCCTCCGGATGGCGCCGAGCTCGTGTACGACGCTCAGGCTGCCGAAAACTGGACGGGCGTGCCGTGTGGCACGATGGATCAAGCCGCGTCGGTGTTCGGGCAGGTCATTCGCTATGAGGGGCCAGAGGGAACGACATCGATCGCTCCCGATCTGGGCGACTACTGCTTTGTCGTGGTCGGGTCTCGCGTCGAGCGGACACTCGGAACGTCGTCGTATCCGGAGCGGGTTCGTGAATGCGCCGAGGCCGTCGCGCTCCTGGAGAGGCATTGGAACCGGCCGATCGGCAATCTGGCGAGTGTGTCGCTGGCCGATCTCGAAGCGCTGGAGATCGGTGCGTTGCCAGCCCCGCTCGACGCGCGCGCACGTCATGTGGCGACCGAGATCGAGCGCGTGAATGCCGGCGAGGCGGCCATGGGAAACCGCGACTGGACAGCCTTTGGTGAATTGATGAATGCCTCAGGAGCATCATCTGCCGGGGACTATGCCATCAGCCACCCGCAGGTCGAGGCTCTGGTGGCGGTAATGAAATCGGTCCCTGGGGTTGTGGGCGCGCGCATGATGGGCGGAGGGAGGGCGGTTCCGCGCTTGCGCTCCTGCAGCGTGATGCGCTGGACGCGTTACGTCGCGCGGTCGAGGAGTTCTTTCAGGACGAGCGCGCGGATGCGGAGATCGTGCCGCTTTCGTTCGCGCCCGGCGCCAGGCTGCTCACTCAGGAAGAGATCGCGCTCCTGGTTCAGTAGCCGAGATCGTAGTCGACGAGGTTCTCGAGCGGTTCTCCCGCAAGATAGTGGGCGATGTTCGCGCGCAGGATTCGCCCTCCACGTTGCCAATAGTACGGAGTCCGCCCGGATGTGTGACCCGTGATGAAGACGTTCGGGGCCGACCAGAGGCGATGTCCTTTGGGCAACGGTTCAGGATCGGAGACGTCGATTCCGGCGCCACCGAGATGGCCGGACTCGAGCGCCTCGATCAGCGCGTCGGTGTTCAAAATCGGGCCGCGCCCGACGTTGTAGATGACTGCCCCACGTTTCATCAGAGCGAGACGTCGGGCGTCGAACAGATTCAGGGTCTCGGGGGTGAGCGGTATGCCAATCACCACATGGTCGGCATTCGGTAGCGCGGCATCGAGCTCATCGATCGTGTGATACCGCACCCCTTCGATGAACGTTGCGCGGCGGTTTCGCCCCACAACCTCGACCTCGATCCCCATGCCGAGCGCTTTGGTGGTGAGCGCCCGACCAATGTTCCCCGCGCCAAGGATGAGCGCGCGCGAGCCCGACAGCTCCCTCACCGTGAAGTGGTCATCGTCGAGCGACCAGTGCTGCTCGTCCTGCGCGTGCACCAGGCGCGGGAAGTTGCGCGCGATGGCGATCATCATGCCGATCACATGCTCGGCGATGTTGTTGGCGTGAACGCCGCGGTTGTTCGTGAGAAGGATCCCGCGCGCCTGAAGCGCATCGAGCGGGGCATGGTCGACACCAGCGCCGATCCATTGCACCCAGCGCAAATTGGGCGCGGCGTCGATTTCTGCGGGAGACAATGCCCAGGTAACGACGGCGTCGACATCCCCAAGCGGTGTCGGTGCGTGAAACGCGTCTGGCGCCTGAATGAATTCGATGGAAGGAAACTCGGCCTGGAAAGATTCGAGCACGCCGGGCGGAAGGTCGAAGCGGATCATCATGCGCCGCAAGGGCGCCCTGTCGCTATCCGCCGATTTGTGACATTCCTCGACCAATGTTCAGATCCCCTTCTGCCAGACCGTGGCCCCAGGGTTTGCGCCAGATACCCGCGCGCAATCGAAGGAGCAACGCTTCGTCGGAGGCTCCATTGCGCATTTCCTCGCGGAAGTCGATCTCATCGTTCCGCAAGAGGCAGAGGCGCAGCTTGCCATCCGCGGTCAACCGTACACGATTGCAGAACTGGCAGAACGGCTCCGATACCGGAGAGATGAATCCAATCGTGCCGCGAGCGCCGGGCAATTGCCAGAGCCGTGCCGGGTCAGATGGGTTCGAATCGACTGGTCTCAGCGCTCCATAGTGATATTCGAGCCGCGCTTTGGTTTCTTCAGTCGTGACCAGACCCTCATCGTAGACCATCCCGACGCCTTCCATCGGCATGATCTCGAGGAAGCGCACCTCCCAGGGTTTGTCGATGCTGAGCGCGGCCATATCGATGACTTCTTGCTCGTTCTGGCCGCGGACGACCACCGTGTTGAGCTTGATGGGTCCGATGCCGACGCGTTCTGCCTCTTCGATGCCAGCGAGCACCAGATCGAGTCTGCCGCCACGCGTCATGAACTTGAATCGCACCGGATCGAGCGTGTCGATCGAGACATTGATACGGTCGAGTCCGGCCTCGCGAAGATCCGCCGCCATGCGCGGGAGGAGCAGACCGTTCGTCGTCATCGAGATTTCCTCGATGCCGGGGAACGCCTTCATCTCCCGGATGAGATCTTCGACGTGTGGGCGAATCGTCGGCTCGCCGCCGGTAAGCCGGAGCTTGGTGAAACCGGATTGCGCGAAGAGACCGACGAGGCGCAACAACTCTTCATCCGTCAGCAACTCTTCCCGTGGCTGGAACTTCATGCCTGTTGCCGGCATGCAATAGACACAGCGGAAGTTGCATCGATCGGTCAGCGAGATGCGCAGATAGGTCATCTGGCGTCCATAGGCGTCGAACGCGCCCCTGGGTGAGCCTGATGGCGCGGAAACTGCGCTCCTGGGTTGAATCTGGATTGTCTGCACGTGCTGCACGCTCCTTCGCGTATCGCATGGCCAGTACCCGAGTAGCCAAGTATTGACTATGCACCACTACAGTATCATCGTTCGGGATATCGGACAATCGACAAGAGGGGGACAGGAATTGGGAGCGGTTCTTAGCTCGAAGGAGATTCGCGCGCTAATCGAGTCGGATTCGCCGCTCTTCAGCGATTTCGCTGATCTGGATTCCCAGGTTCAGGCGAATGGTTTCGATCTGACGCTGGCGGAAGTGCGCGGGTTTGCAGGCGCCGGTACGATTGGAGTCGACAACGCCGATCGAGTCTTGCCCGACCTCGAACCGATCGAACCCGACGAGCACGGGTTTTTCGTGTTGTCGCCAGGTCCTTATCACATCACCTATGCGGAAACGGTCAGTCTGCCCAAAGACCTGATGGCGCTCGGGCGCCCGCGTTCGAGCCTCACCCGGAGCGGGGTCGCGATCCACACTGCTGTCTGGGACGCCGGGTATTCAGGACGGTCCACGTCACTGCTCGTGGTGTCCAATCCGGCCGGGTTTCGTGTGCAACGTGGGGCGCGCGTGGCGCAACTGGTGTTCATCCAGCTCTCCACCGCAGACGACGTGGGGTATCAGGGCATCTATCAGGGAGAAAATCGTTAGGAATGGCGCGAACCCCGGCGCCATGCCGGGGTCCGAGCGTTCGATTCTTGTTGCTGATTCGTGTTACCGGTCGTTCGGCCGCGCGTAGACCGGGCGGGCAGGAATATCGGTGCCTCCGGGAACCTGCGCCTTGCGGCGGATGACCTCGACGGTCTGATTGCACTTGTCCACCGGACAGAAATAGATGTAGGTGTAGTCCTCTTCGGTTTGCCAGCGGAAGCGCGCCGGCTGTCCGATGATCCCACGCAATCGCATTTCGATCTTGTGGTCCGGGCAGCGTGGCGTGTCAGACTCTTGCGCCTGCCGGCGAAGCGCCCAGTTGACGTACTTCATAACCATGTTGGACGTTCTCCCTGGCAGTGCAACCCACGTCTTTCCTGTCACTGGCCAAAGTATACGATTCTGTCTTCCCCGACACGATCGAACGTTTGGTAGGCTTCCGGACACCTATTGGCAGTCGAGCTACTGGGAGGGAGCACAGTGCCTGTCGTTACCGTGGAAGGTTTCTCCGAACCGATCGTCACCGAGCCGGGCCGCCGGCTGGTGCTGGCGATCGAGGATGCGGGAATCGATATCTTGCATCGTTGTGGCGGCAACGCGCGCTGCACGACGTGCCGGGTCGAAATCCTGTCTGGCGACCCAGGACCCATGACCGAACCGGAAATTGCGCGACTATCGCGCGTGGAAGATCGGACACCGTCGATGCGGCTGTCGTGCCAGGTGCAAGTGAACGACGATTTGTCCGTGCGGGTGCTTCGCCGGTTGCGCGACTTTCCCGATATGTCCGATCCGGGACCCGAACCGATCGAATGGCCGGCGGATGGTCCGCTCCCGCCGGAGTAGGGCAGCCAACGCAGATGGTAGAATTCCCGCTGGTCGTGCTAGATGGGGAGCTAGCGGTGCCCTGTACCCGCAACCCGCTTAGCGGGGTCGAATTCCCTCTCGAGGTCCGGCTCTGTGGGACTGGCGACGCCACGTGGTGTTGAAGGCCGGGTCCCGCGCGGCGAGGCACTGTGAACCAGGTCAGGACCGGAAGGTAGCAGCCTTAAGCGGATCGCCTCGGGTGACGCGGGGATGCCCCGCCGGAGCAAACGAGCGCCGAAAAGCCGGAGGGTCGCCGATCGACAGAGGGTGCACGACCAGTCCCCTCGATATCGGACATGAGCAACGGTCCGCGGGAGTTCCGCGGACCGTTCTCATTTTCTCTTCGGTTTCCTACCGGCGACGTCGCCTTACGGGTCGTGGCGGCCGCGTGTCGGCCGCGCCAGCATATGGCTTTTCCCGCGCCACCGCGCTCGCTCCGGCGTGACCGCTGCTCCGTGCAAACTGCCGGCGACGCTGCTGTTCGTCATATTGGGCCTTGAGCGCCGGATAGTGGGTCTTGTAGTCCCAAATCGCGTAGACGATCAAGACGATGATTGCCAGCAGCGTCAGCCAAAGCCAGAATCGCCGCGCGAATCCGAACGGGTTGATCTGTAGCCAGCGAATCAGAAAGAAAAACAGTCCGAGACCGAAGATCACGATCGCGATACCGGCCCACTTGCGTGCCATCCGGTGCAGGACCGGATCATCGAACCACTGCTTTGCCCATCCGTTGTAGACGACGATAGAGACGATGAACCCTGCGATGAAGAGAATGAGATAGGCGATGGAAAACGTGCCGAAGACCTCATCGGGTCCCGGAACGGTGCGCATGTAGTCCCAACTGAATGGATTGTCCATTTCAGTACGTCTCGGTCAGCAATGCGCGCTTCACTTCCTCGATCGCCTTGGTGACTTCGATATCACGCGGGCAAGCATCGGTGCAGTTGAAGACGGTACGGCATCGCCAAACTCCCGAGCGTTGGTTGAGAATGCGCAACCGTTCGCGCCCGCCCTGGTCACGGCTATCGAAAATGAACCGATGAGCGTTGACGATTGCCGCCGGTCCGACAAATTCTTTGTTGGTCCAGGTGATGGGGCACGATGTGGTGCACGACGCGCACAGAATGCACTTGGTCGTGTCTTCGAATCGGTCCCGGTCCTCCGGGGACTGTCGCCGTTCGGCAGCAGGATCTTCGTCGTGCGTGATCAGATACGGCTTGATCGACTTGTAACCGGCGAAGAAGCTGTCCATGTCGACGACCAGGTCCTTGATGACCGAGAAGCCGAGCAATGGTTCGATCGTGACACGGTCGCCGACCTCGCCCATGAGCACCTTGCAGGCGAGGCGATTGCGGCCGTTGATGCGCATGGCGTCAGAACCGCAGATTCCATGCGCGCATGAGCGCCGATAGGTCAGCGTGCCATCCTCGTGCCACTTGACCTTGTTGAGCGCGTCGAGCACGCGATCGGTTTTTTCCGCTTCGACGGTGTATTCCCGAAAGACCGGCTTGTCGTCGATCTCGGGGTTATAGCGTTTGATTCGGAGCGTGACCTCCACCGGCTGTCCCTTTCCTCTGGCTTGCGCCTAGTAGACCCGCTCTTTCGGCTCGAATGTCGTGATGGTCACTGGCTTCTTCGTCAGCTCCAGCTCATCACCGCGCCTGGTGATCACGCTGTGCGCAAGCCAGTTGGCATCGTCGCGCTTCTCGAAGTCGGTTCGATAGTGCGCTCCCCGGCTCTCCTCACGCGCGAGCGCGCCGACGACGATCGCCTCCGCGAGGTCGATCATGTAGCCCAGTTCGAGCGCTTCGGTAAGGTCGGTGTTGAATACCTCACCTTTGTCCTGCACCGAGGCACGTGCGTACGCCTCGCGCAGGTCCTTCACCTCCGCCAGCGCTTCCGACATGCCGTCCGCGTTTCGGACGACGGAAACCTTGTCCATCATCACTTCCTGCAGCCGGCTGCGGATATCGGCCGGGTTTTCACCCTTGGGACGTGCAAGCACCTCGGCAATCTGCTCCCGGGCAAAGAGATCGGGATTCTCGGGCATGTCCGGCAGTGACGCCTTGTGCACGAACTCGAGCATGCTGCGGCCGCCTCGTCGTCCGAAAACGATCAGGTCGACCAGCGAATTCGTTCCCAGCCGGTTGGCGCCGTGCACCGAGACGCAGGCAGACTCACCGGCGGCATAGAGGCCGGGAATCACGGTGCCGTTCGCATCGGCGATGACGCGCCCATCGAGATCGGTCGGCAATCCGCCCATGGCGTAGTGGGCCGTCGGCTGAATCGGCACCGGTTCTTTCTTTGGCTCGACGCCGAGATAGGTGCGCGCGAAATCGGTCACGTCTGGCAACTTGGCGTCGATGACCTCTGGCGGGAGGTGGCTCAAGTCCAGATGAACGTAGTCCTTGCCGTCGATCCCGCGACCCGCCTTGACCTCCTCATAGATAAAGCGGGAGACCATATCGCGCGGGGCGAGGTCTTTCATGGTTGGGGCGTAGCGTGCCGCGAAGGCTTCGCCCTCGTTGTTGCGCAAGATGCCACCTTCACCACGCGCCGCTTCCGACAGGAGGATTCCGAGCTTGTAGAGTCCGGTGGGATGGAACTGGTAGAACTCCATGTCCATGACCGGCACGCCACGCCGGAACGGGATCGCAATCCCGTCGCCGGTTCCCGCCATTGCGTTGGATGTGATCTTGAAGACGCGCCCGAACCCGCCAGTGGCGATCATGACCGCTTTCGAATGCAGCACATGAATCTCGCCGGTTTTCATCTCGCGGGTCACGACGCCACAGCACTCGCCATCCTTGCTGAAGAGGACATCCAGCAGGAACTCTTCGTCCCGGAAGGTGACGTTGTGCTTGATTCCCTGCTGATAGAGCGTCTGGATGATCATGTGGCCGGTGCGGTCGGCCGAGAAGCATGCGCGCCGCACGGGGCCCTCGCCGAAGTTGCGGGAGTGACCGCCGAATCGGCGCTGGTCGATCAGCCCGTCCGCCGTGCGATTGAACGGCAGACCCATATGCTCGAGTTCATAAACCGCGTCGATGGCGTCACGCGCCAGGATTGCAGCGGCATCCTGGTCGACCAGATAGTCGCCACCTTTCACGGTGTCGAACATGTGCCATTCCCAGTGGTCTTCTTCGGTGTTGCCGAGCGCAGCGGCAACCCCGCCCTGGGCGGCTCCGGTGTGCGATCGGGGAGGATAGAGCTTGCTGACGACCGCGACATTCGCGCGTCCCGCCATTTGAATAGCGGTCATCAATCCGGCGCCACCGGCGCCAACGATCACCGCATCGTATCGGTGATAGCTCATGCTGCTTCCCCCGGCCAGCCCGCATTGCTGGCGACGTTATCGACCGCGCACGTACCCGATCGTGTCCGCGTACTGCTAAGTATCTCTTGGAAAGCGATCTGGCGCATCGTTGTTCCAGGAGTTCATGACCCGTCGGATATACTTGGCTCACCCACGAATCACGTTGGTCGATTGTCACAAGCTTCGTAGAAAGACACTTCATGGCGCGGAGCGCTCAGCTTACTCCGGTGGTGCACGGAGACATCGGAGCCGCGCTCTACCGGGTTGCGGAGCAATTCGCGCCTCGCGTGCTTGCGCTTGCAGAGGAACTTGCCGCAGTTCCAGCGCCGACCGGCGACGAGATGCGCCGCTCCGATGTCGTGCGCAGCATGATGGAGTCGCTGCCGTTCGACCAGATCGAAACCGATGAAATCGGCGATGTTGTTGGCCGGATGCAGGGACTGTCCGAGCAGCCGCGCCTCCTGATTGCGGCCCATCTGGATACGGTCTTTCCGATCGGCACCCCGCTCGTCATCTCGAATGACCAGGAGCGCTCATATGGGCCGGGTATTGGCGACAATTGTCTCGGCATCGCGGCGGTGTTGTTGATACCGTCGATGCTGGAGGCTGCTGGCATGCGGCCCGATGTCGATCTCCTCATCACTGGCAATGTCGGAGAGGAAGGGTTGGGAAATCTGCGCGGCATGATTGCCGTGATGGACGCGCATCCCGAAGTCGGCGCGGTCATAGCAGTCGAAGGCCACAACCTTGGCCGAGTCACGCACATCGCGGTGGGAAGCAAACGGTATCGGGTCACGGTCGAGGGGCCCGGCGGGCACTCCTGGGGCGATTTCGGCAAACGAAATGCCATTCAGGCCGCCGCGGGCATCATTGGGGAACTGGACCAGATCGAACTTCCGGGCTCCCCGAAAACCACGTTGAATATCGGAACGATTCAGGGCGGAATTTCGGTCAACACGATCGCGCCGAGCTGCACCTTCCTGATCGACCTTCGCTCGGTCGATGCCGACGCACTCACGACACTCGATCGGCGAGTCGCCACGATCCTGAAGCGCAAGCGGAAAGAGATCTCGGTCCACGTCGAGCTGCTCGGCGCGCGCCCTGCGGGCCAGGTGGAGCCGAATTCGCGCATCACCCGAATTGCCAGCGCCATTCTCGAATCGATGGGTTTGACCCCAACCGGCGATGCCTCCAGCACTGACGCGAACATCCCGATCAGCCGCGGAATTCCATCGGTGTGCATTGGGCTCACAACTGGCGGAAACGTGCACAAGGAAGACGAGTACATCGATCGGGAGCCCGTCGCGCGCGGGATCTACCAACTGCTCGGGCTCAGTGTTTCGGTGGCGGAAGAGCTCAGGTTCGGCCGGCTGACCTAGAACGGACAGCCACCGACGATGACCGTTCCCGCATTTGCGTTCCTCGCCGAAGACCGCGCCTCGAATGGGCTCAGAGTCGCGACCTTCTCTAGCCCAGACAGCATCGAGATCGAGGAGATTGGCGTCGGTCTCTCGCTCGACGAGCTTCGACACGTGCTCCGAGGGTTGGTTGTCATCGCGCCCGAAGCGGAGCGTATCGAGAATGCACTCGTTCCGCAGGGCTTCGTTGCTTTCTCCCCGATCGACTTTGATGCGTTCTCGGCGCTCTTTCCGTCCACCGAAGAGATCGAATCGACCGGGGATCAGTTCCTCGATCGGACCCGCTTTGTCGCCAGAAAGATCGATTGGCTCGTCGGACAAGGGGGTCCGTTTCTCCACCAGCTGGAGACCTGGGCGCTTTCCGGGCGTCCCGAGCTGCATGAGCTGTTCGCGACAGCTGCCGACTTGGCCGACGACGAACCGTCCACGGAGAACGCGCCGCGATCGGGGCGTGGGGGCGCGAGAGAACGATCGCCGCGCGGCAAGTCGACGCCGAGTGACGCCGTTCCACTCGACAAGGTGTTTGGAGATGGCGGCGGACTCGCTCAGAGCATTGCCGGGTACGAACATCGGGATGGCCAAGTGCGCATGGCGCATTCGGTGGCCGAGACGCTCGCGCACGATGGCGTGCTGCTCGTGGAGGCCGGCACCGGGATCGGGAAGTCGTTGGCCTACCTCGTGCCCGCAGCGCAATGGGCGCAGCAGCATGGCGAACCGGTCGTCGTTTCCACGTTCACGCGCGGGTTGCAGGAGCAACTGGTCACCAAGGACGTGCCGTTGGCCTCCGCGGCGCTGCAGGCGTGCGGCGGATCTGCTGTGCATGGAGTGGCCCTGAAAGGACGCTCCAATTACCTCTGCTTGCGACGCTGGATGAGCGAATCACGCTCGCCGAGCAGTGATGCCGCAATGGACAGCCTCAAGATCAAGATTGCGATTTGGCTCGAAACGACCGTCAGCGGTGATCGATCCGAGCTTTCGCTGACACCTGCCGAAGACCGCGCCTTTGGCACGCTCTCGGCGACCACAGACAACTGTCTGCAGACCGTATGCCGATCGTCCTTTGGGAACCGCTGCTTTTTCAATCGGTCGCGGCTCGAGGCGCAGCGGGCGAACATCATCGTGATGAATCACGCGCTGCTCTTCGCCAGCCTGGGCGAAGAGAACACGGTGCTTGGCTCGCTCGACAAGCTGATCATCGACGAAGCGCACCACATCGAGTCCGTAGCCACCAATCAGTACAGCTTCGCTGTGTCAGGTCCACGAGTCGACCGCGCGTTGAGCGATTACGCCGTTCTGCAAGGCACCTCGATCGTCGGTTGTTGCGGCCGTGCGGTCGAAGCCCTATCGAGCACGGGCGCATTGCACGCGAAACCGGCGAGCGCGCGCAAGGCGCTGGAGGTTCTTCGCGGTGCGGTTACGTCCGTGGAGCGCGGAAAGCACTGGGCCGAGCGCTTCTTCAGGACGGCCGCGCAATTCGTGGAAGAGAGCGACGAGAGTGGCCAGTACGCCGTGACGCGCCGCATTCTCGATTCCACGCGGGACCTCCCGAATTGGCAACTCCTGCTCGAGACATGGGAATCGCTGGATGCCGTCCTGGCGGAGATCATGCAATCCAGCCGTTGGTTGATCGGCGAACTTGGCGATGCCGCGGGTCAGGACGGGGCGCTCGAAAAGATCGAGCCGGCGCTGCTGGACCTCTCGATGTGGCGGCGAGAACTGGAGGAGATGCAATCGCGGTTGCGGGCGGTCGTTGCTGACCCCGAGCCGGGATTCGTCTACTGGCTTGCCGGGAGACGGAACTCTCCGGAGGCGTCGGTTTTCGGAGCTCCGCTCGAGATCGCCGATTTGATCGCCGACGAACTGCTGGCGCGAAGCAGCAGCACGGTCTTTGCCTCAGCGACATTGCGAAGCCAGGGGTCGTTTCACCTGATGCGCCAGCAACTCGGAATCAAGGACGCGGACGAACTGGTGTTGCCTTCGCCGTTCGACTACCGTCGCTCGACATTGCTGTATATCGCACGCGATGTTCCCGACCCGCGTCATGCCGACTACCTCGAAGCGGTCCGGGAAGCGATCGGCGGACTCGCCGATGCACTCGGAGGGCGCACACTGGCGCTGTTCACCTCTCATGCCGCGATCCGCGGGGTACATCAGCGGCTGCGGGATGAATTGCGTCCGAAAGGCATCTCTGTGCTCGCGCAGGACATCGACGGATCGCCGAACCAACTCGTGGAGCGAATGAAGCGCGATCCGCGTACGGTCGTGCTCGGGGTTGCCGCATTTTGGGAGGGTGTCGATGTTCCGGGGGACGAGTTGAGCGGATTGGTCGTCACCCGGCTGCCGTTCGATGTCCCGACCGATCCGCTGTTTGCCGCTCGGAGCGAGCAGTTCGAGCATCCATTCCAGCAGTACTCGCTGCCGAGAGCAGCGCTCAAGTTCCGGCAAGGATTTGGGCGACTGATTCGGACCGCCTCCGATCGTGGAATCGTTGCCGTCCTGGATAGCCGGATCTTCACGAAGAGCTATGGGACCACCTTCATTCGCGCTCTCCCGGAATGCACGGTGCGTCACGGCCCGGTTGCGGATCTCGGCATGGCGGCACGCGATTGGCTTCGTGTCGATCGTCAGGGCGAGTAAACTGCCTGAACTGAACAGAGCACGTGCCCAGCATCGACGGTGAGGTGGAACTGCATGTCCGATGTCATCGATAGAAACCTGGCTCTCGAGCTTGCTCGGGTGACCGAGTCGGCCGCGCTGGCATCAGCCGCATGGATGGGCAAAGGGGACAAGGAAGCTGCCGATCAAGCGGCGGTCGATGCCATGCGCTACTTCCTCGGCTCAGTCGAGATGGATGGCGTGGTCGTGATCGGCGAGGGCGCCAAAGACGAAGCGCCGATGCTCTACGTCGGCGAGCAGGTTGGCACTGGCCATGAGCCGAAGGTCGATATCGCGGTCGATCCGATCGATGGCACCCGTTTGCTGGCGAACGGAATGCCGAACGCGATCTCGGTGGTCGCGCTTGCTGACCGCGGCGCCATGTTCACGTGTGCCGACATTGCCTACATGCAGAAGATCGCGGTGGGTCGCGACGCGGCTGACGTGATCGATATCGATCTTTCCCCCACGGAGAACCTGGAACGCATTTCTCGCGCACTGCGCAAGCGAATCGAAGATCTCGTGGTCGTCATTCTCGATCGGCCTCGGCATGCCGAGCTCATTGCCGAAGTTCGCCAAGCTGGATCGCGAATCAAGTTGATTCCCGACGGAGACGTCGCTGGCGCAATCATGACGGCGATTCCAGGCACCGGCGTGGACGTTCTCATGGGGATCGGCGGGGCGCCAGAAGCCGTCGTTGCCGCGGCGGCGCTGACCTGTGTGGGTGGAGCTATCCAGGGGCGACTTTGGATTCGCAACGACGAGGAACGAGCCATCGTCGAGCGGGACAACATCGATATCTCCCGCAAGTTCGCAACCCGCGATCTGGTGAGCGGACGGAACATCTTCTTCTCGGCAACCGGCATCACAGACGGGGAACTGCTGCGCGGGATCCACTTGACCAGCACTGGCGCGACAACACAAACCCTGGTCATGCGCTCCGCATCGGGAACGGTGCGCAAGATCGATGCCGAGCACCGGATGGAGAAGCTGGATCAGCTTCGGACGCTTCGCCACACTGGTCGATGATCGGCAACGTGGACAGGGGACACGTGCCGGTAGCTGCGGCGCAACTCAGCCCACCCGAAGCCGAGGCGGTTCCGCGGCTCATACCTCCTTATCGGCGTCTCCCTTGACCTCGATATCTCGAACTTGCATCACATTTCGCTGTTGGTGAACTTGAGGACACCTGAATATCTGACATCCAGAACTCACAACAATTTGACGGTGAAAACGCCGTGTGGTAATCTTTTCACTACCCAACAGGCACCTATACCCCTGCCTGTGCGTGGGTTCCTTACTGGAGTCGAGTCCGCAACGGCGGATCATGTTCCGGCTTGTACCGACGGGCTATCGGTGCGCGCCATCAGACTCGAAGAGCATCCCACTGAACGCAATGCAGTTGTCGATAACACATTGTCCAAGTGCCCAAAACCTGCGCCCCGTGACTCCCGGGCGCCCCTCTACTTGATCGTAATGCCCGCCGGATTGCGTATTCCGGACGAGGCTGGGCTCTCCTGAGGAGGAGACCCGTATGTCCGATAACGGAGAAAACCTTATGGATCTGGAAGAGAACACTCCAGTCGCGACGCATGAAGGACCGCGGGGAGAAGAAGCGGTCGTCGAGTTCGACGCGACGAACGGTTCGGTCGACGAGAACGGTTCCGCCACCGAGGGTGAGCGAGACGGCGGGACCCGCAACGGGCGGTCACGCTCGCGAGAGGGCCGCAGCGGCCGCGGCAATCGTCGCAACCGCGACAACCGCTCGCGTGAGTATGCCGACGAGAGCCTCGAACCGCGCCCAGATGTCGGGCCGGCGTTGATCGTCTCCGAGCTGGAGACGATGCCGGAAGAGCAGTTGTATGAGCTCGCGCGCGAATACGAGGTTCAGGGCTACACACGCATCAAGCGGCCGGACCTGATCATTCGGCTGCTTCAGGCGCGCACCGAGCGCGAGGGCACCGTTTTCGGCGACGGCATCCTCGAAATTATCGAAGATGGATTTGGCTTCTTGCGGGGCGCGCGCTTGCTGCCGGGTCCGGATGACATCTATGTGTCGCAGTCGCAGATTCGCCGATTTGGCTTGCGCACCGGCGACCGCGTGTCGGGGCAGGTTCGTCCACCAAAAGACAACGAGAAGTTCTTCAGCTTGCTCCGTGTCGAGGCCGTCAATGGCGTCGATCCGGAAACTGCCCGCAAGCGTCCCGCGTTCGATTCGCTCACTCCCATCTTCCCCCTCGAGCTGATCGACCTGGAGACGCAACCGAACATTCTCTCCACCCGCGTCCTCAATCTCGTTGCGCCGATTGGACGCGGTCAGCGCGGATTGATCGTTTCGCCGCCGAAGGCCGGCAAGACCTTGCTGCTGAAGTCGATCGCCAACGGCATTTCCACCAACAACCCGGACGTGCATCTGATGGTCTGCCTCATCGGCGAACGCCCTGAGGAAGTGACCGACATGCGCCGCTCGGTCGATGGCGAGGTCATCTCGTCCACGTTCGACGAGCCGGTGGAGGATCACACCAAGGTTGCCGAGATGGCGCTGGAGCGAGCCAAGCGGCTGGTCGAGGGTGGCCGCGACGTGGTCATCCTGCTCGACTCGATTACCCGTCTTGCGCGCGCCTATAACCTGGCGGTGCCGCCAAGTGGCCGCACGCTCTCCGGTGGTATCGATCCGGTCGCGCTTTATCCGCCGAAGCGTTTCTTTGGCGCTGCGCGCAACATCGAGGGCGGCGGCAGCCTGACGATTGTCGCGACCTGTCTCATCGACACCGGCAGCCGCATGGACGACGTCATCTACGAAGAGTTCAAAGGCACCGGAAACATGGAGCTCCACCTGGACCGCAAGCTGGCCGAGCGGAGAATCTATCCTGCGATCGATATCCAGCGCTCCGGTACGCGACGCGAGGAGCTGCTGCTGGAGGACTCCAAGCTGCGCCAGGTCTGGACCATGCGACGCATGGTGGCCATGCTGGGCGGTACGGAAGGAACCGAGCTCGTTTTGGGTCGACTTGCCAAGACGCAGACGAACGACGAGTTCCTGGCGACGCTCAACAAGGACCTTTAGCCACTACTACGCGTGCGAATCTCGAAGACCGCCGGTCGGCAACGATCGGCGGTCTTGCTGTTGCATCAGGCAGTGCTGCTCAGAGCAGTGAGCGCT
>JAWKPF010000026.1 GCA_041390825.1 Thermomicrobiales bacterium | reverse complement strand
CCTCGGTGATGCCGAGAAAGATTGCTGCGTCGGCCATATCGACACCACGCAGCACCGAGCTTCCACCATGGTTGCCACCGCGACCATTTTCGTTGCCGCCACGGCCGCTATCACTGCCGCCGCGACCGCCATTGTTGCCACCTGACGGACGATGCGAATCATTCGACGGGCCGGAACCGCCATCGCGGGATGATCCGCCGCCAATAGAAATATGCCCATCGACGTCGAGTTCCGTGTTCGTGGCGTCGATGGCAGCTTCCAGTTCCTCGGCGGTGATGCCCAGGTTCGCGGCCAGCGCGGTCAGATAGGCGTCTCTTGCCGATTCCTTCGTTTCGGTCGTCTGAGTGTCAGTCGTCGTGCTCTCGCCCGCTTCCGGCGTGGCTGCGTCTTGCGCACCCACGCCCCCGCCGATCAACGAGACTCCAAGCATGACCGCCAGCGCCAGGCTGCCGAGTGCCAGAAAAATGCGTTTCACGTCGCGCTCCTTGTGTTGTGTGAATCCGCGACTGGCGCCCTGTGCGCCCTGGTTCGTTCGCGGATTCACTCCTTCGAATGGTGTCCGCCTGGCTTGTGAGTATTCAGTCATCGCACTGAAGAACGACTGAAAAAACCGGGGAAAACGCTGAAGGTTTTCGAGTCTGGGAGCGCGATGGGATGGGACTCGGAATCATGTGAAGGCGGGGTGACCGCGCGGCCACCCCGTTGCTGAAGTCGGAACGGACAGCGAGATGAACTACGCGCCGGTCGCGGTGGTTTCCGGCGACGCTGCATCGGCAGCCAGACGAGCGTCGATGCGCTCGGTTGCCTGCTGGACCAGGAAGGCGCGAATCTCATCCTGGGTCTTGCCGTGCTCTTCGGCGATCTCGATGGGGGTCTTGCCGCTTTGCAGCTCTGCGCGCAGCTCGTCCTCGGTGATGCCCAGGAAGGCGGCGCCGTCGGTGAGATCGATATGCTCCAGCACTCGTTCGCGGCGGTCGTCGATGCGGTCCTGGATCATGTCCCGGAATCTGCCGCCGAATGGGCCGGGACCGAAGCCGACCTGATCGACGGTTGTGCCAATCGCGGTTTCCAGCGTCTCGACCGAGATGCCGAGGTTATCGGCCAGCGCGGAGAGGAAGCGATCGCGTTTCGAAGTCGTCTCGCCGGTTGCGGTCGATCCCGCTCCCGGTGTGCCGTTGGTTTGGGCGTCGACCACGCCGCCGACCATGGTGACCCCCAGCAGCGCGACCAGGCCGATGCCACCGATCGACTTGAGATACCGATTCATGGAAATGCTCCTTTGTCATGCCGCTTCGCGGCGGGATCCCGATTGGATCCGACAAGCGCCGCCTGGCACGATTTCAGGGTGACAGCCGTTGGTGAAGGCAGGACGCGCGGATTGCGGAGATGTTGTGAAGACCGTCTCGTACGTCGCTGCGGGTCGATTGGCACGTAAGAACAGGCCAATGTCGTCGCGTCGCCGTCTCGGCGGTGTGCATGATCGATTCGGGTCCAGATTGGGCGCATGTGGGTGCGCATCGCGTTGGTGGCGTGGGCGGAAAAGCGGCTGGCGATGGCATCGGGAATCGGCGTCGACCAACCGGTCTTCCGGATCGTCCTCGTCCTACTGTCACGGGTTCCTGCGCTGCGCACGAGTTCCTGTCATCGACGATCGATGACAATGCGTCTGATCGACCGGCTCGGCACAATCGGGCGCGCGGAGGAAGCCCGGATACCATCGCCGTTTGTGCACTCAGAGGGGAACCGCACCGTGCGGATTGGGATCTTTACTGACATCCACGCCAACTTCCCGGCGCTGGAGGCCGTGCTCGGAGCCTTCGCGGCCGAGCAATGTGACATCGTCGTGCACACCGGCGATGCCGTGGGGTATGGACCGCATCCGGGTGAGGTGGTCGAGCGCCTGTTGGGACTGGAGAACGCCATCCTGCTCATGGGGAATCACGACGAATATGCGGTGCAGGGTCCGGCGCATGCGCATATGGCGGGGATGGACCCGGTCGAGCGGGCGCATCAGGCATGGGTGCGATCGCACCTGACCGAAAGGCAGATTGCGGCGATGGCCGAATGGCCCTACCTCTACCAAGTTCAGACCAGCGGCGTGCATCTCGTTGCCTGCCACTATGCCCGGCTCACGGACGGAAGCGACTTTGCCCCGATCCTGAGAAATGCGCCGCCAGCCGCCTTCGATGCGCTCTTCGCGCCCCCCGAACCGGCCATCGTCTTCTATGGGCACGATCATCCAGCGGCCGATATTCAGGGACGCAGTCGATTCATCGACCCGGGATCGGCCGGTGTGGGGAGCTTCCCGGTGGCGCGCTATGCGGTCGTCGATCTCAGGGACGACAGCGCTCCCGGGGTGCGATGCGGATCAGTGAGGTATGACGGCGATCGGGTGCTGCGCGATCTGGAGGCACGACAGATGCCGGGTCGGTCGTACGTGATCGCAACGCTGCGGGACAACGCGTGAACGATGGGTCCCAGGAGCGGTGTGCTGATCCGGGAACGTGCGGAAGGATTGGCAGCCGGCTGGGAGCGAACCTGGCTTCTGGCAGGATGCAGAAAAAATGACCGGAGCGCATGGGGTCGCTCCGGTCATTTGGAAGGAGGAAGGGAAGGAGAGAAGCTTGAGAGGATGCTGTTCAGTGCCTTTCGGTTCAGATCGTTCTCCTGCAACCCTGCAGGTGATGATGCAGTTGTATCGCCGCAGGCTGAGCGGATCGTGACCAACAGCTGAAGAAACGGTGAAATCGTGTCTCTGGTGTCGTGCATGAATGGGGAGGCGTATTCCCGCGCTACCGATAGACTTCCGCAGGCAATTGGATTTCACGGGGAAGCTGCGCAACGGGCATGAGACGATCACGGGAAGAGTCGCTGGCGGCATTTGCGCCGGAGCGGTTTGGGTTCCAACGGTACAAGGGCGGCTGGACGATCGACTTTCCTGAGACGGGAACCGTTGCGTTCGCATCGCTCGATTGGGCGCACAACCAGGCGGCCAGTTACTGGCCGGGTGACGGCGACTGGTCGGTCAGCAACGCGCTCGAACTGATGGTGCAGCTACAGGAAGACGTCTGGGGCTTCGCGCCGCAGGACACTGTGCCAGTCAACATTCTTTCCATCATCGAGGATACCGGCGCGGCGCTGCTGGTGGCGTATCGCATGGACAAGGGGTTCAACGCCGACGGCTGGCTCGGGTTTGCCTTCGGGATCGGCACCAAGCATGGGGCGATGTACTCGCACATGCTCGGGGTGCATGCCGACTACCGTGGCGGAATCGATCTCGGGTGGTATCTGAAGGTCTTGCAGGGCTACTACTCCCTGAACGAAGGCTTCGACGAAATGACCTGGACCGTCGATCCCATGCGCGGCGCCAACGCGCGCCTCAACCAGGAGAAACTGGCCGCGACTGCCGTGAACCTGACGCTGGACAAATATGGGGTGATGCGCAGCACACTCTATGGCAATGTCCCGACCGACCGCTTCACCAACATGTGGGACATGCGTTCCAGCCTGGTGCATGAACGGCTGCAGCAGGTGTTCGATCGGCGCTATCGTCCGCGCCGTCCGGGCGATTTCGCCGGTGTGCCAGAAGTGACGATGGAGAATGTCGCCGAGTTGCGACAGGCGTTGCCTCCACAGCTGATTTACCGGGTTCCGGGCGATATCGACCAGTTGATGCGGATCGACGCGCAACGCGCGATCGACTGGCGCAACGAGATGCGCGCCGTATTGGGCACACTGATGACGCGGCGGGCAGCCATCGTGGGCGAGGATGTGGCCACCGACGGTCCGATCGCCATCCAGACGAGCGTGATCGATGGCCCATATGATGTCACCGGATTTGCGACCGAGGTGGACGACGCGGGAAACCGCGAGAGTTTGTTCCTGTTGGAATTGAAGGACGGCCGAGCATGAAGATGCAATCGATCGAGCTTTGGAATGTGCCGCTGACCCTGCGGTCACCGTTCACTACGTCGTTTGGCACGTATCGCCAGCTCGACCGGCCCTTTGTCATCGTGCGCACCACCGATGGGCTGACCGGCATCGGCGAGGTTCCAACGCTCAGCGACCCGGCCTACAAGGCGGAGTGCGATCCCTACTCGGCTATCACTTCGCTGCAGACCTTTGTCATTCCGGCGGTCTTCAAGCGGCAAAAGGAGATCGGCTCGATTGGCACCGTCGACGATCTGCGCGCGAGCTATGAGTGGATCAAGGGAGCCGGATTCGCCAAGAGCGGCGTGGAAGCGGCCTTCTGGGACATCGAGGCGCAGCAGAGGCAGCAACCGCTCTGGAAGCTTTGGGGCGGCCGCGCCCGGCAGTTCCCGGTGGGGGTGAGCATCGGCGGAAACACCGTCGACGATGTGCTGGCCCGCGCGGAGAAGGCGGTTGGGCTCGGCTATCAGCGGCTCAAGGTCAAGATCTGGCCAGGATTCGATGCCGCTCCCGCCGCCGCGCTGCGGAATGCGTATCCGGACATCCTGCTCCAGGTGGATGCCAACTCGGCGTACACACTCGATACCTGGACCGACTTGAAAGCGCTCGACGACCTCGAGCTGCTGCTGATCGAGCAGCCGCTCTTCGATGACGACATCGTGCTGCATAGCGAGATCGCAACGCAACTGAAGACGCCGGTCTGCCTGGACGAAAGCATCCATTCCCTGCGCGATGCGCAAGCCGCCATGCACCTCTGGCAGCGAAACGGCATCCTCGACCGGCTGATCATCAATATCAAGCCGCCGCGGGTTTCCGGATTCTCGGAAGCAATCGAGATCGCCAATGCCTGCAACGACCAGCAGGTGCGCACCTGGATTGGCGGCATGCTCGATTCGGCCTGGGGCAAGGCGATGAACCTGAACTTCAACGGGCTCGATTGCATCGATTTGCCGGGCGATCATTTCTCACCGGGCGGCCCCTATTTCGAGCAAGACCTGACCGTCGAACCGCTCGCCGCCCCGAACGGCATCTTCACGCTGACGGATGCTGTTGGCACGGGCGTGGTGTTCGATTGGAAGGCGTTCGAATCGCTCGGCTCCAAGGTGGCGGTGTTCGAGGGGTAGCGCCAGGCTTCGTTCAGCGTTACCTTTGTTCCAGGCACTGAAGGTTCGATCTGGGGGACGATTCGCGCTCGTTGGAGGCGCAGATTATTTCGTTCCTGCGCCCAAGCACCGTCGCTCCGCACTACGGGCATTGCGACGTTCGAGGGATACCCCAAACTCGCGCCGGGCGGGAAGATCGCCTCAGGACCAGTCGGCTGATTGACGGTCGTAGACAAACCTGGAGGGCGGACCATGGAGGGATGGAAACTGATCGTGGCCTGGATCGTGGCGGTGCTGCTCGGCGCGGCTGCGGGGTTCGCGATCGGGTGGATCATTTGGAAGCTCGGCTTCGAGCTGATCGGCAGCGCGATCGCGATGGTCGGAGCTGGAGTCGGCGGTATCGTGCTCTTCTTCTGGTTCATGAACTGGTCGGAAGACCGGAGACGGTAGGCGCCCGCGTACCCGATCGATCGAACGCGCATGTTGGAGCAAGCCTTCGCTGAAGCGCATGCAAACGGCTTGGGAAATGACCCAAGCCGTTTTTTCGTCGTGACAGCGGGACCGCCAGCTAGATGACCGTGATGTTCAGTGCCATGCCCTGCTCGTAGTCGGTGTTGGCATGGGAGGCGAGTTGGTAGTTGCCGGTGTCGGTAAAGGTCACGACCAGGGTGGCGGTCTCGCCTGGGGCAATGGTGACCACCTCGGCGGCGCCGGCATCGGATGAGATCGGCTCACCTTGCGAGCCGGCTGGCTCGATGACGAACTGGTGCTCGGCCGAGCCGAGATTGGTGATGTTGAAGGTGTATTCCGCGTCGGTGGAGAAGGTGACCGCGGCGGACTGGATATAGAACTCACGCATCGAGACCGTCACCGGGCCAGCAGCGCGCGGAGTGCCCATGTCGATTGCGGTCGGGGCCACCGGGGTGGCCGGGACACCGAGTTGATCGCCAGGAGCCGCAAGCCACCACGTTCCTCCAACGCCGTCGCCCAGCGTGTCGCCCGGGCCGGCATCGGCGTTGTAGGTGTAGAGCGGCATACCGTTGTAGGCGAGTTGCAGCTCGCCGTCCGCTCGCTCGAAGAGGGTGAGCTCGCCGGTTACGTCGGCAGGCAGCGCAAGCGGTTCGGTGGCGGAGAACGGTATCCAGGCGATTGCGCAGTCGTCCAGGCAACTGCTCTCATTCGCGACGGTATCCCCATCGGTGACGTAGAGCGAGCGGCCATCGGGCGTAGAGAAGTAGCGCCCCAGGGTGCCGCTTTCGCGCACGAAGATGGTGGCCTGGGCGCCACCGACAGCTTCAGGTGAGCCAACGGCTTCCGGACTGGCAACCGGGGTAGCGTCCTGGGCGGCGATGCCGATAGGAACCACGGCGAACAGGACGGTGAGCAGGAGCATAGCGAGGCGGTTCATGACGGGCCTTTCCTCGAAATTGGGCATTGCAATGCGGACTGTGCCAGCATCGTGACGAGCGGGCACATTGCCGTGCTGCAACTTTCCACCGACGACGGGGCTTTGTCAATTTCCCCTGCAGCATTGCCATGCTCGTCGACACGATCGCCAGGTATAGAATCACGCGCTTGCGTGAGAAGCCGCTGAGGAAGGGAACGGGTGGAATCGAGGAGCCGAACCAGCGGAGTGCCGTCCGGGATGTTGTTGCTGATCGGCACCGGCATTCTTTGGGGAACGATCGGCGTGGCGTCGAAAGGGGTCTTCGAGCATAGCGCGCTCGATGCCGTATCGGTGACCTGGATTCGCACGCTGCTGGCAAGTCCCATCTGCATTGTGGCGGTCTGGCTCGCTGGTGGGCGCACGTTGCTGAGCTTCACCCGGTCCGACTTGTTGCGCATGATCGGGCTTGGGATCGCGCTCATCCTCTACCAATGGCTCTACCTGGCGGCGATAGAACAGATCGGCGTGACGGCCACGACGCTCATTTCGCTCTGTGGCGCGCCGGTCATCGTGGCGGTTCTCTCGGTCCTGGTGCTGCACGAACCATTGAGCCAACCGCAGCTCATCGCGCTCGTCGGGGCGCTGATCGGAACCGGGATGCTCATTGGGCGGCCACCGGAGATGGAAGGTGGGAATGGACCGCTGGGTGTGATCTATGCGCTTGGCTGCGCGCTCGGCATCGCCATCCATGCCATGGGGAGTCGGAGTGTGGCCGGACGAATTCACCCGATGGTGGTGCTCGCCATCGGGTTCTCGGTTGGGGCGATCGCCCTGGCGCCGTTCGTCTTCGCACGCGGGTTCCACCCCGATGCTGATGCGACCGCGTGGGCGTTGCTGGTCTATTTGGCGACGGTGCCATCGTTCGTCGCCTACTTCTTCTATCAGCGGGGACTGCGCGACGTGCCGGCTTCGATGGCGACCATCGTCACGTTGATCGAGCCGCTCATTGCGGCGGTGCTGGCCTGGTTCTTCTTCCAGGAACGGCTCGGCTGGGTGGGCATCGCTGGTGGCGCGTTGCTGCTGGCGTCGATCTGGATCCTTTCCACCCGTGCGGTGAGGCGGAATCCGGTGCAACTGGTAGTCGAAGCCGAGGGATAGCCGCCGGGCTAGGATTGCAGTCCCTCGGGAAGGCCGGCGCGGGCGCGAATCTCTTCGACCACCTCGGTCTTGGCATCGGCGTAGTCCTGAACGAAGGCCCATTGCTGGGCGGCGAGCCGGCGCTTGGTGGTTTCGTAGAGCATCCGGTCATCGTCGTGGGCGCGCAGCCAATTGCGGAAACCGACCATGCGCTCGATTTCGACGCATCCAGGTGAGAAGACGTGCAGGTTCGCGTCCGGAGCGAAGCCTTTGAAGCAGCGATGCTCGTGCCAGTCGGTTTCCCTGATGTGCAGTTCGAATCCAGCAGCCTCCAGTTGAGGAACGTAGGCGGCTTCGTTCGACGAGTCTTCCACGATGAGCAGGATGTCGATGCGGGGTTTGGCCGCCAGACCCGGCACGGAGGTCGAGCCGACATGCTCCAGCATGACGATCCGGTCGCCGAGCGCATTGGCGATGGTCTGCCGGTGTTGTTCGTACTGGTTTGGCCAGTCGGGGTCGTAGTCGACCAGTTCGATCGTCGAGTGCAGGGGTGTCTGCCCTCGAATCCAGATATCGGCTTTCTGCTCGTCCGTGTAGCGGGCGCGCCCAGTTTCCCGCACGATCTGATCTTCTGGCACGTGAGGCTCCTCTCGAGTCGTACGAAACGCGAAGCCCGCCACTATACAACGGCAGTTCGCAAACGCAGGCAGAAACCATTCGGGACCGAGCGAGACCGTTTGGGGGCGTTCGGCAACAGTTGCCCCGCCTGATCGACACCGGTACACTCGCGATATGAGCGCGGCGGTGCCGCGGAATGCGCGGTGAAACCATGGTTGCAGAAATCACGAGAATCAACGCAGAAGGTCAATTGCCGATACCTGCCGATATTCGCCGGGAACTTGGGCTTGAAGAAGGCGATCTGATGGTGGTGGAAGAACGGGACGGTGTCATGATCGTTCGGAGAGCCACGCACGTCGAACAGACTGCTGGCGCCGGAGCGGCTTGGCGCGCGGATCCGCCGCTCACGCGAGAAGAAGAGGAAGACGCACTCGCGTGGGCGATTGGTCAAGCAGCTGCTCGGCATGAGTAGCTGGTAGTGGAGCCAATTGGTCTCCTCGATACGAACGTCATCCTTCGTTTCGTGATGCAGGATGTTCCCGAGCATATCGAACCTTCGGTGCAGTTCTTCGAAGCGCTCCAGCGAGGGGAGTTCACGGTGCGATTGCTCGACACCGTGGTTTTCGAATGCGTCTATGCGCTGGGAACGGTCTATGCGATGCCTCGTTCCGAAATCGCACGGATCTTGACGAGGATCCTTGCCGAGCCTGGAATCATCCTTCCTGGGAAAGAACGATACAGTGATGTTTTCGCATTCTGGGCGAAGACGAAACGTCTCTCCTTCGCCGATACATACCATCTGTTCGCCACGAAGGATCTCGGCCTCGACCAGATCATCTCGTTCGATCGAGGACTACGAGGCCTGGACGGTGTCACTCGCGTCGAGCCGCCGCTGAGGTGAGCGGCTACGCCGTTCTCTGGAGAGCTGGAACGGTTCCCTCGGCTTCGAGACGGACGAAGGGGTTGAGTCCGATCCAGTCGTAGAAGCTCATCCGCACCACCGGGTCTCCGTCCAGGGTGAGCTGCTGGTTGCGTACGGCGGACTCGGCTTCGATATCTCCCATCCAGACGCGCGTCAAGGTGGCCAGGCTGCTGGTGATCACCAGATCGACCGGGAACCCGGGATCGAAGAGGCACAGGTCGACGTTGTGCTCGCCGTCTTCTTTCACCATCCAATAGCGTCGTTTCTGCACGGGCGCGTCCGGGATGTCGAAGCGGATGACGACCCTGCCTGGCGGCATGAGATCGCCGCGAATCCAGCGGCGCATGTCCCACATCAGCAGACTCGGATCCAGATTCTCGGGTGAAAACTGGGTCCGCATGTACTTGGAACCCCAAAGCCCGATGCCGGTGATGATCGGACGCAGCGCTTCACCCGATTCTGTCAGATGATAGCTGTAGCCCTTGCCCGACGGGAGCGGCTGGCGCTCGATCAGACCGGCGCCTTCCAGATCGCGCAAACGCTGCGACAGGAGCGATGCGGACATGAGCGGCACCCCACGGTGCAGGTCGTTGAAGCGTGTGCTGCCGGCAAGCAACTCACGAAGCACCAACAAGGTCCAGCGTTCGGTGAGCACTTCGGCGGCGATCGAAATCGGACAGAACTGGCCATACCCCTTACTGCGCATCAGATGGAACTCCATTTCTCGTAGCAGAACGCTTGCTCGAATGTGACCGACGATACGAACCCATTACCGCTGATCCGGGTGTTTTGAGCATCGAGTGATGGCTGCAACCCGGGAAAAACCTCCTTGCGCCCGTCGATCTGGCTAGAGATACGCACTCCTGACTACTTCAGTTTTCGTAGTTGATTGGGTGCTTGACACCAGCATACTAGACCGAGGTTCGAACCTGATATCGGTAACAAACACTATTTGGAGGATACACGTGAGTGCTCTAGTCGAACGGATGGATGTGAATGTCGAATCAACGCTGTCTGATCTGCGTGGGCGCCTCTCGGGCGTCGTATTGACCCAGGACGATCCCGGCTACGCGGAAGCCCGCACGATCTGGAATGCCATGATCGAAGCGCGCCCTGCGCTGATTGCCCTGCCCGAGTCGGAGCAGGATGTCGTCGAACTCGTCGAATTCGCCGTGCGGACGGGCATGCCCTTCTCGGTGCGCGGCGGCGGTCACAACATCGCCGGAACCGCTCTTGCCCATGGCGGCTTGACCATCAACATGACCCGCATGCGGGATATCGCGGTCGATACCCGGCGCAACCGGGTGACCGTGCAGGCAGGCGCCAACTGGGCCGATGTCGATGCGGCACTCGAACCGTATGGAATGATCGTGCCGGGCGGCATCGTTTCCACGACGGGCGTCGCGGGATTCACGCTTGGCGGCGGGTTTGGCTGGCTCTCCCGGAGCAAGGGATACACAACCGACAGTTTGACCGGCGCGACCATCGTGACCGCAGACGGCGCCATCCGCAGGATCGACGCCGACCACGAACCCGACCTGTTCTGGGCAATTCGCGGAGGCGGTGGAAACTTCGGCGTTGTCACCAGCTTCGAGTTCGAGCCAATTACGCTCGGACCAGAGATTGCTGGCGGCCTGGTGCTCTGGCCGATGGAAATGGCGCCGGAGATCATGGATCTCTTCACGCGCGAATCGGCCAAGGCTCCAGACGAATTGATGCATGTATTGGTGATGCGGGTCGCGCCTCCGGCGCCATTCCTGCCAGCAGAGGTGCATGGCAAGCCGGTGGTTGGTATTGCCGCGATGTATGCCGGCCCGGTCGAGGACGGCCTGCAGGCGATGGCGCCGATCATGACCTATGGAACGCCACTGGCGAACACGATCAAGCCTAAGCCGTATCGCGAGCATCAGGCGTTTCTCGATTCCGGGCAGCCGTTCGGGCGGCGCTACTACTGGAAGTCGGTCTATTTCGACGATTTCAACGAGGGCGTCAAGCAAGCGTTGCTCGAGAACGGCACCAGCTTCCGCTCGCCCTTCTCGTCGATCCTGCTCCCCCATCTCGGGGGCGCGGCCAAACGCGGCGACACTGGCGCAACCGCCACCAGCCATCTCAGCCGCGAGTTTCTGGTGAACTACCAGGCGTCATGGGAAGACCCGGCGCAGGATGAAGCGATGATCGACTGGGCCAAGACGAATCATGCGTCGCTGTTGCCGTACGCGACGGGACACTATGTCAACTTCATGACCGAAGATGAAGTGCGCGATCCGGCGCGCCAGGCCTATGAGCCAGGTCTGCTCGATCGGCTGCGGCAGGTGAAGCGGCAGTTCGATCCGGACAACGTCTTCCGATTCAACAAGAACATCGCGCCGGCGTACTAGACGCCATTGCCCACGACGCGCGTCCTGTCGATGTGATGTGGCGGGACGCGCGTTTGTGCTCGTGGGTTTGCCTAAGGTGATGGAAGAGCTATTTGGGGGAATGACGATGACAGTTCTGCATGAGACGAATGGGATGAATACTGCCAGCGCCACGCGGGGCGATGTGGGCAGATACTGGGGAACGACGTTCGATACTCGCCCGGTTGGGATAACAACCACACAAGCCGCCGCTGGCGCAGGAGGGCGGGGCCGCTTTGCCCGCGCACTGGAGCCGTCCAGGGACGGGCGGCCACCGAAGCTCATTCTGTCCGGGCCGCGTCCGGCCTGGACCATACGTCCCGTTCCGACGGCGGAGATCGAGCAATTGCTGGGGCACGACTGCGACATGCATGCAGCCGAATGGCCCATGAGCGCGGTTCCGACGGTAAACCCGGCAGAGCCTGCCACCGCCGGTGCTCGAGGCTCGAAGCAACGGGTCGAACAATCGCCGAAGGGCACACCGGTCCTCACCCGACGCGAGCGGGAGATTGCGACGCTGGTTGCATCCGGGTATTCGAATCGCTCGATTGCGGACCAGCTTTTCATCGCGCGGTCGACGGTGGAGCGGCATATTGCCAATATCCTGAGCAAGTTCGGGTTTAGCTCGCGCACCCAGATTGCGACCTGGGTGGTGACGTCCCGCCTATCGGGAGCGTGACGCGCGGCCGTGAGCGGATTGCTCCGGTCTCATGGGGAGATACGGTACGCTGGTGTCGACATGAGGGAAGGACCAATGACTGACACCGTGCATCTCCCAACCAACAAGATCGAGCTGCTCGCGTTCATGACCGATCAATGGAACGCGTTGGTCTCCGCGAGTGACCGGTTCTCCGACGATGTCTGGTTGGGACCGACGAATGCCGCCGGTTGGAACATCCGGGATCACGTTGGTCATGTGGCGACCTGGTTACGCGTAGAAAAGCCTCTGCTGGCCGCGGGCACGCCGATCTGGCAAACCGCGGGTATGCCGCAGGAGCTTTGGGACGCCGGGGATACCGATGCGATCAACGAGTGGTATCGGAAATCGATCGTGACGAAGTCGCCCGCGGAGGTACGGGTCGAGCGCGATCGTGTGTTCCCGGCGCTCTTCGAGGTCGTCGCGGCGATGCCGGAAGCCGATCTGGCCAACCCGGCCCGGGTCATTGGGCTGGAAGCAAGCGACCGGCCGCTGCTCACCGTCATGACGGAGAACTATGGGCTCCATTTCGACGATCACCGGGCGCAGATCGAGGCGCTCGGCGCAATGGCCGAGCGCTCCTGACGCCCGAATCCCGGTCTTGGCAGCCACGGAGGGCTGTCACTACGCGGGGGGACCGTGCTGCCCGGAGGGCTGCCGCTACCGGGAAGCGGAGCCTTGGGACTGTCTCAACCCCGGAACTGGAACGAGACCGGGCCGATTTCGGACCCGTCGGGCAAGACCTGGGGAGAGTGTGTCCAGTTCATCCAGATCTCGGTGCTCCCATTGTGGGAGCGCCGCACGCCCTCCGGGAGCCGGACGGTGGGCACGCCGGCTTCGGACATGACCTGTTCCAGCACCGTGGTGACCAGCTCGCTGCTCCAGGCGCCAATGGAGGTCGCGTTGCCGTTGCGCGTGACGGCGGCCTGACCGGCCAACGGTCCGTCGTCGTAGCTCACTATCAGTTCGGCGTCGATCGGTTCGTATGACTCGGCCCAGGTTTCGACCTCGAATCCGCCGGCATGGACGAACAACCCGGGGCGCAGACCATCGAAGTTCAGCAACCGCTGACCGACCAGTGAGCGCAACGGTCCAGGTTGGCCGTCTTCCTGCACGCGTCCGGTGGGGGTGCGATAGGCGGTGCGCGGACCAAAGACCAACCTGGCGCCGGCGGCATAGCTCGCCAGGTGCGCGGCGCGTTCTGGACCCATGAGTTGCAGCGCCGGCGCGACGATGACCGCGTAGCCGCTCAGATCGTGGTCGGGATGGCGGATATCGACATCGAGTCCGAGCGAGCGCAACGCGCTGTAGAAGAGCATCGTCTGGCGGACATAGCTCGCGCGGGCGCTGTGCGGCTGGACGTCGTAGGCCCATTGCGACTCGTAGTCGTGCAGCAGGGCAACACGCGCCGGTACGCCGCCATTGGCGCGGCCGGCCATTTCCATGCGGGCGATTTCCTGGCCGCCCCGGTCGAGTGTTTCGTCGTGACGCAGCAAGCCGGAGTGCATGAGTTCCTGAGCGATCGTTGCCGCGCGCCAGCGGAAATAGCTCACGCAGCTTGCCCCATGAGCGTACGCCTGGGCGGTCCAGAGCTGCACCGCCCCGTCTGCCTGGATGCAGTTGGACGGCGCCCAGTTCACCTGACCGGCTCCCTGCTCCATCACCCAGAAGGCGCGGCGTCCCTTGAGTCCGCGATAGACATCGTGGTTCCAGGAGACATAGTCCGGATGTCCGGTGCGGGCCCATTTGACGCGCTCTTCATCGGAAAGGGGCGCGCGTTCCACCTGGCCGAGGGGATAGCTGTCCCAGGAGGCGAAGTCGAGCAACTCCACGTTCTTGTAGTGGTCGAACTCGTTGAAGTGCATCATGTAGTTGTGGGTGATCCAGCGCCCGGGCGACAGCTCGCGGATGATGGCTACTTGCTGAGCCTGGAATTCGGTGACCGCATCGCTGGCGAAGCGATAGAAATCGAGCACGTGGCTCGGATTCATATCCGTGACCATGTTGAACGGCGGATCGATCTGCGACCAGGCCGTGTATTCCTGGCTCCAGAAGATGTTGCCCCACGCTTCGTTCAATGCCGTCAGCGTGCCGTACTTCGCTTCCAGCCACTCCCGAAAGGCGACCGCGCTGGCCCCGCCGTAGGAGCGAATGGTGCTGTGGCACCCCCATTCGTTGTCGGTTTGCCACCCCGCGACGGCGGGATGCTGGCCGTAGCGTTCCGCGACCGCTCGCGTGATACGGCGTGAGTGTTCGCGATAGATCGGGCTGGCGTGGTCGTAGTGCTTGCGCGAACCGAAATTGCGCACCATGCCATTCGAACCGATCGGAAGAATCTCCGGATGCTTGCGGATCAACCAGGCGGGAGGCGTGGCAGTCGGCGTGCACATGACGACCTGGAGTCCGGCATCGGCCAACGCTTCGACCGCATCGTCCAGCCATTGCCAATCGAAAACGCCCTCCTGCGGTTCCATTTTCGACCAGGCGAATTCCGCCACACGCACATAGGTGATGCCGAGTTGTTTTTGCCGTTCCGGATAGTGCTTCCACTGCTCCCAGGGGACATGTTCGGGATAATCGCAAACGCCCAGCGCGAAGTTCGATGGAATGGGAGGAAGAGTTTCGATCACGAGCGGGGTCTCCTGTTCAATTGGCGAACACGCCGCATCGGGAGAGCCGACGCGCGCAGCGGACAGCGTCAGATTCTACTCGCGCATTTGGCGGCGATCATCGTTTTCCACCCGAATTGCCTCCTGGGCAAAATCGATTGCATCGCTCATTGCTTTTTCTGAAGGCGAACTGAGCGGCGTTGACACCGGCAAAATGCGGGCCTACTCTTTGGACCGTCTGAACAATCAGAGCGCGGCTGTTTGCATTCGTGCCGCCGCGAACGCGACGATAGTGAGGTGTTTATGTCGACTCGACGCAGTGAGTTCTCACCCCGTGCCTCGGTGGCCGGCTATCAGCTTGGACGCCGTGGGTTGTTGAAGGCCGGAGCCGGCATGGCAGGAGCGGCAGCGCTCGGAATGAAGCTCGATCCCCGCTTCGCCAGCGCCGCGCAACTCGATCTCGGATCGGCCACTGGCGAAGTCTCGTTCGGCTCGAACTATTCGAACGAGGTGGATTCGCAAGCGATCAAGGCCGCCGTCGAATCAATTCCGAACCCGAACGTCACCGTCAAGATCAACACGACGGACCACAACACCTATCAGGAGAACATCACCACCTACCTGCAGAACCCGGACGATGTCCTCTGCTGGTTCGCCGGTTACCGCATGCGCTACTTCGCCGATCAGGGGCTGCTCGGCCCGATCGACGATGTTTGGGGGCAGGGTCTGAACGAAACGATGACCGAGGCCTTCAAGCTCGCGTCCACTGGCGACGACGGACTCCTCTACTTTGTGCCGTTCTATTACTACGCCTGGGGCATCTACTATCGGCCGAGCGTGTTCGAGGCGAATGGCTGGACTCCTCCGACCAACCTGGACGAGCTCAAGGCGCTGGCCGAAGCGATGCAAACCGCGGGCATTACCCCATTCGCCTTTGGCAATGACGGCCGCTGGCCGGCGATGGGCACCTTCGACCAGCTCAACTTCCGCCTCAACGGGTACCAGTTCCACGTGGACCTGATGGCCGGCAAGGAAAGCTGGACCGACGACCGCGTCAAGAATGTCTTCCAGATGTGGACCGAGTTCCTCCCGTGGCACCAGGAAAACCCGAATGGCCGCACATGGGAAGAGGCCGCCGCGACGCTTGTCGACGGTACGTCCGGCATGATGACCATCGGCACCTTTGTGGGATCGCAGTTCCCGGATGCCGACACCTCCGATCTCGACTTCTTCGTCTGGCCGGAGCTCAATCCGGAGTTTGGCATTGGCACGGTCGAGGCCCCGATCGACGGGTTCCTGATGGCCAAAGATCCCAAGAACCCGGAAGGGGCCAAGGAACTGCTGTATCACCTGGGTACCGCCGCTGGGCAAGAGGCGTACATCGCCGTGAATCCGAGCGTGGTGGCAACCGCCGCCGATGTCGATCCGAGCGGGTATACCCCCTTGCAGCTCAAGGTGCTGGAGGCAGTGTCGAGCGCGACGGGTGTGACCCAGTTCCTGGACCGCGACACCAGCCCAGAATTCGCCTCGAACGTGGCGGGTCAGGCGTTTGCCGACTTCATTGCCGATCCGAGCAGCATCGACGGCATTCTCGAGGACATGCAGGCTCAGGCCGAGGTCATCTTCGAGCAATAGCATCGCAAGGGAGCCCGCCGGCCATGGCCGGCGGGCGTCTCGCCATCTCCTGAACCAAAGGCCGAGGACACGCCGTGGACATCTCCAACGCCGCAAACACCGAACTTCAGGAATCCCTGCGCCCCTACCCGGCTGTAGCGACCAGGAAGAAGTCGCGTTGGTTCAGCCAGTTCGACGGGCGGGACAAATGGATCGCGTTGGCGATGATCGGCATCCCAACGCTGCTGCATGTGGCGCTGGTCTGGTTTCCGACGATTAGCTCGATCTTCCTCTCTTTCACCAACTGGAAGGGGATCCGCTTCAGCGATATCGAGTGGGTCGGGCTAAAGAACTATGAACAGATTTTCGGGGCGTTCCAGAAGGCCACCTACCAGGCAATGCTCAACAACCTGGTGTTGTTGATCTTCCTCTTTATCGGACCGACCGCGTTTGGCATTCTGCTGGCGTATTTGCTCGACAAGAACATCCGAGGCACCCGCATCTATCAGGGTGTCTTCTTTACGCCGGTGGTGCTCTCGCTCGCAGTCGTCGGCTTCATTTGGAAGAGCGTCATCTACTCGACCGAAAACGGTCTCGCGACCCAGCTCTTCGGTGACGGAAAGTCGGTCGACTGGTTGGGCAATCAGTCGTTCCTGATCCCGATTGGGGACACCTACGGAGTCTCGCGCAACTTCGTCGCCATCTTGATCGCGATCGCCTGGCGGCATTCGGGGTACATCATGGTGCTCTATCTTGCCGGTCTGAAATCGGTCGATCCGACGCTGCGGGAAGCAGCGCTGCTGGACGGCAGCAACGAATGGCAGACCTTCCGCCATGTCATCTTCCCATCGCTCAAGCCGGTCAATGTGGTCGTGCTGGTCATCACGGTCATCGAAGCGTTGCGCGCCTTCGACATCATCTTCGTGCTCAACACGCCGCGCAAGACCGAAGTGCTCTCCATTCTGACGACAAACAACCTGCTGGGTGAAGGCGGCGGCAATGTGGGCCGCGGATCGGCGTACGCCACCATCCTCTTCGTCCTCTGCTTCGGTTTCGTGATCTGGTATGTCACCAATCACTATCGCAACACGCAGGAAGGAGCCGATTCATGAGCGCTACGGCTCCGGCATACAGCCACAAGAAGAAGGGCCACTTCAGCCTTGGGCGGATTCTCCTGTATGGGTTCGTCACGCTCACCGCGCTCGTCTGGATGGTGCCGCTGCTCGGCGCGCTCTATGCGTCGCTCCGGCCCTTCGCCGAGACCGTGCAGAACGGATTCTTCTCGAAACCGGACACCCTGACGCTCGACAACTACCGCAATGCCTGGGCGCAGGGCGATATCGCGCGCAAGTACTGGAACACTGCGCTCATCCTGGTGCCGGCGCTGGTCTGCACGCTCTTCTTTTCCAGCATGGTGGCGTTCATCTGCAGCCGGTTTACCTGGCGCTTCAATATCTTCATGCTCTGCCTGTTCACGGCGGGCAACCTGCTGCCGCAGCAGATCATCATCCAGCCCCTCTTTCAGATGTACAACCGAATCCCCCTGCCGGACTGGATGTCCAACTCCGGCAAACTGAACGGCAGCACCTGGGGGATCATTCTGATCCATATTGCCTTCCAGAGCGGTTTCTGCACCTTCGTGCTGAGTAACTACATGAAGCTGTTGCCGAAATCGCTGAACGAAGCGGCGCGCATCGATGGCGCCGGGGTTTGGAAGCAGTATTGGCAGATCATCATGCCGCTCACGCTACCAGCACTTGCGGCGCTGGCGACGCTGGAATTCACCTGGATCTATAACGACTTCTTCTGGGCGGTGGTGCTGGAGCAGCAAGGCGCTGACCGGCCGATCACCTCATCGCTGGCCAACCTGGGCGGCGAATTTTTCACCGACGACAACCTGATCGCAGCGGCGTCGGTCTTCGTAGCGCTGCCGACTCTGGTCGTCTACTTCGCTCTGCAGCGGTATTTCATCTCAGGTCTGACCATCGGGGCCGAGAAGGGGTAGATGGAGCTGAGCAGCGGCCTGGGTGGCATTCCAGGCCGCTGAGTTCACATGTTAGCTCGCGGGTGTCGCTTCCGGGGTTCCCTCGCCGAACGAGGCAAAGAGCTCGTCTAGTGTCATCACCGGGGTGCCCGGCGCTTCGGCCATCACACGGGTTCCGGTGACCGTTCCCGGGCCGGCTTGCCCAGTAGTTGCGCCATCGGGACTTAGCAACTCGATGGTGTATTCGCCGGTGAAGCTGTTTCCATCGGCGCTGACCTCCAACGATGCCCGCACCGTATAGCCGCCGTCGTACACGCCGGAGTCATCTCCGAAGTATTGGCTGAAGGTGATGGTGGCAGTTGTCGGTCCAGTAGGCTGCCAGACTCCAAGCGTCGTATCGCTTCCTTGCACATCGATAAGCGTGCCATCTGATGTGAAGGTGATGTTCTCTGGCACGTTGTTATCCATGCTTTGATCGTTGTCCACCAACCAGGTACCCACCAGCGGATGATCCTGGGTTGTGACGTCCTGGGCGCTGAGTTCTGCATGGGCTGGGCCGATCGCCACAATTCCGACGAAGAGCAGGAGGGCGGCAATCGCGGTGGCCGTGAGCACATTGGAACGGTTCATGATGCCTCCTAACGCCAACCGTTGTTCGGTCCGGTCGCATGGCGCGACCGGGAATTTGATGGATTGGCGTTTCTCCCTACAACATAGGATCGAGCTTGCATTCTGTCTACTCCCTTCGACGGTCCATTGGGTCAAGGGACATGCTGACGCGGCATGCGTGGGACGATCACCGTTGCGTGTTGAAGGGAGGAACACCCATGCTCAGTCGTGGGAAGTTCAGATCCCAAACGAGCGCCGAGTCCCAGGAACGAACGAGTTGATGGAGAGCATGCTGCCTCAGCAGGTACTTTCGCGCGAGATGATGGGATTTCCGCTGTAGTCTGCGCGCCAATGTGAGATGGCTTGCATCGAACGTGCTATTGCCCCGGCATCTGCTCCTGACTACACTGCGAGTCTCCAGGAACCTGATTGCCTCGTGGGTCGTGTCAAGTGGGAGTGCGTAATGGCTTCATCCTCGCCGAGGGCGCATGTCGGCTCCACCGTTATCTTGCTGACCCTGGCGGCTGGGCAGTTCGTGATGACGCTCGATAGCTCGGTCATGAACGTGTCCATCGCAACGGTAGCAGCCGACGTGGGCACGACCGTTACCGGGATCCAGACCGCAATCACGCTGTACACGCTGGTCATGGCGTCGCTGATGATCATCGGCGGGAAGATCGGGGCCAAGATTGGCTACCGAAGAGCGTTCATGATTGGGTGTCTTGTCTACGGCGCCGGCTCGCTCGTAACGGCCGTTTCGCAAAGCCTGCCTGTGCTGCTCGCCGGATGGTCGATTCTCGAAGGCGTTGGCGCCACGCTCATTTTGCCGTCGATTGTTGCGTTGGTTGCAGTCAACTTCGATGCGAGTGAACGCCCCAAGGCGTTCGGCATCGTTTCGGCAGCCGGCGCCATGGCCGTGGCCGCGGGCCCACTGATCGGTGGCTTCATGACGACCTATTTCTCATGGCGCTGGGTGTTCGTCGGTGAGGTTGTCGGCATCGCCGTCATCTTCTTCATCGCGCGTAGATTGAGCGATCCAGAGCGGGAGACTGAGTCGCCACTTGACCTGACCGGCGCCGTGCTGACGGCCACCGGCCTGGCGATTTCGGTCTTTGGAGTTTTGCGCTCCTCGTCCTGGGGTTGGGTTCGATCCAAACCGGGTGCGCTAGAACTCTTCGGGATTTCAGCCACCTTTTGGTTCATTGTCGTTGGTTTGCTGATCCTCTGGTTGTTGCTGCAATGGGAGAACCGGCTGGAACGGGACGGAAGAACGCCGCTGATTCGGCCGTCGATGTTCAGGAACGAGCGACTGACCAGCGGCATGACCATGTTCTTCTTCCAGTACCTGATTCAGTCCGGTGTGTTCTTCGTTATTCCGCTTTTCCTTTCGATCGTGTTGGGGCTCTCGGCACTCGATACTGGCGTTCGCTTGTTGCCGCTTTCGCTGTCCCTCCTGGTTGCGGCGCTGGGGGTGCCGAAGTTCTTCCCGAATGTCTCGCCGCGACTGGCCGTTCGGGTGGGCGTGCTCTGCATGCTGGGCGGCGTGCTGTTGCTGCTGTCGGGTATCGATCTGGATGCCGGCGTCGAGATCGTTGCCGTTCCGCTGTTGTTGCTCGGCGCGGGAATCGGCACGCTGGCCTCCCAGTTGGGAAGTGTCACGGTTTCATCCGTCCCGGACAGCCAAAGCTCGGAGGTGGGCGGCTTGCAGAATACCGCTACGAATCTGGGCGCGTCGCTCGGTACCGCACTGGCGGGATCGGTATTGATCGCGGTGCTGACATCCTCATTGCTGGGCGGACTGCAGACCAATGGCGACGTTCCCCCGAGTGTCACCTTGTCGGCAACGACGCAGCTCGCGAGCGGTGCTCCTTTCGTCTCGGACGCCGCCCTGCAGCAGGCATTGGATAAGGCCGGCATCACCGGTGTGGAACAGAACGCGATTGTGGACGCCAACCGTCGCGCCCGTATCGATGCGCTCGATGCCTCGCTCGCGCTGATTGCAGTCGCCGCAGTACTCGCGCTGTTTGCTGCCCAGCGAATTCAGACCACACAGCCCGGCGACCCAGACAGCGGCGCCGGCCTTCCAGCCGCTGGTTGAGGTGGGCAGCCGCTCGCTTCACCGTTGCTGAGTTTGGATGAACTGCGGCTTCCGGTCAGGCTGATGGGGAGCATGGTTTTCGGCGCGAGGCGTTCTCGGCAGGATCCCTAATACAAGACCTTCCGATACTCCTCTTGCCGTTTGCCCTGGGATTCGTCTGGCGGTTCCCAGCCCTTTTGTTCGGCCATCATGGCGCCGATGGTGGGGATGGTGTCCGGGTCGGGCCAGGTCTCGGTTTTCCACAGCCCGGCGCGCAAGAACGAGCGCGAGCAGTGGACATAGACCTCGTCGATCTCCACGACCGTGGCCAATTTCGGAACCTTTCCCTGCACCTGCATCGATTCCAGCATCGCGGGATCGTCGGTCAGGAATGCCCGTCCGTTGACGCGCACGGTTTCTTCCACCGCGGGTACGACGAAAATCAGGCCGATATGCGGGTTTTGCAGAATATTGCGATGCCCATCGACGCGGCGGTTCCCCAACCGGTCGGGAATGACCATGGTGCGTGCGTCGAGAATCTTCACCGAGCTCTTGGGGTCGCCCTTCGGCGAGACATCGACATTTCCCTCAGCGTCCGAGGTGGCGATCATGAAGAAAGGCGCCGCCGCGATGAATTGTTCGAGCAGCGGCGTCAGATAGGACGTGTGCTTCTGGAGGATCAGGTCGTTCGGCTCACCGTTGATCGCGTAGACCTCTTCGATCGTGGTGAGCTGACGGCTACGCAATCGCTCGATGACGCTGACTTCCTCGACAATCGACATCCGTTTCGCTCCCATTCCTGATCTGAAACCCGTAGAGATCGCACATCGAACGTGCGTGGTGGGCTGCCGAACACCGGGAATCCTACAGAACTTTGCGGGATCGGGGACGGCAGCGTTCACGGCAGGGGAAGCTGGGCCTGCGGCACGCTTTGGTTCCCACTACCTGACGATTCCCTCGAATTCCTGGACGACCAAGGTAGCGCCTTACAGCAGCGTGTGAGTCCTTGACATTCCCTTTCGGTCGCGCCATATTGTTGCCGTCCAATCAGGGCGCGCGACGGCGCCAAATCGGTCGAATGTCAAACGACTTCAAAGGGGGACTCGTCTATGTCGCTCAATCGTCGTTCGCTTCTGAAGGGCACCGGCGCTGCCGGAGCCGCGGTGGCCGCTAGCGCTATGGCGCCGAAGGTCTTCCGCTCCTCGACCGCATCCGCGCAGGATACGGTCAAACTCAGCGTCTGGAAGGCGCCGCACACCCCAGACGATCAAAAGTTCTTCGATGAAAAGCTGGCCGCCTATGCGGAAGCCAATCCTGGCATCGAAGTCGAATATCGCGTCACCCCATGGGAGACCTGGCAGGAAACCTATACCGCTGCCTTCGCGGGCAGCGATCCGCCCGATGTCTCGTACATGGTCAACAGCTTTTTCCCCAAGTTCGCTGACGCGGGCGCCCTAGTGCCGCTGAGCGCCATCGAGGGCGCGAATATTGCCGAAGACTGGGAGCCGCTCTACGATCCGGCGATCTGGGGGCTTGGCGCGCGCAATGGCGAGGCGTATGGCATCCCGTTCTTGCAGTCGGGTATTTCGCTGGTGTGGAACAAGGCGCTTTTCGAGGAGGCCGGACTCGACCCGGAGACGCCGCCGGCCACCTGGGATGAGCTGATCGAGTTCGCGAAGCAGCTCACCAAGGAAGACGGTTCCCAGTGGGGCTACTCCATCATGGATAACACCACCGGCGAGATGCTGAACTTCGTGCCGGTGCCGATCGTGAACTACGGCGGTCCGTTGGCCACCGACGATGACACCGAATGGCTGGCGACCGGTCCTGAGTACGAGAAGGGCCTGCAGCTCCAGATCGACATGATCCAGACGGACAAGACCGCGCCGCCGCTGGGCACTTATGTCGGCCACGATGTCGACAAGGCGTTCCTCGACGGCAAGATCGCCATGCAACTCAGCTACGCCAGCTTCCTGCAACCGCTCATGAAGGACTATCCCGACTTCCAGATGGGTGTCGCGATGCCGCCTGCCGGGCCGATGAACGACCTCTCGTTGGGTGGTGTTGGGTATTGGATGATGGCGAATGCCAGTGAGGCCAAACCGGAAGCCTGGGCACTGATGGAATATCTCTCGAGCGCGGAGCTCGTCACCGAGTACGCGCAACTTTCGAGCCTCTTCGCGTCGCGCACGGATGTCAATCCGTTCGAGGGAAATGCGCTTTCCGAAGCGTTCGCGGCAACGCAGAAGAATTACATGCGCCTGCCGGCGCTGCCGTTCGACTACTGGACGATTCTGATGCCAGAGGTCGAGGGCGCGCTCAATGGGCAAACCTCGGCAGCAGACGCGCTGTCGGTTTCGGCCGAGCGCATCAACGAACGGATCGCCGAAGGAAGTTAGCCTGCCCGAACGAGTGGTCAACGAACCGGGTCGGAAGCGATTCCGATCCGGTTCGCTTGATCCGCGAACGAACAAGATCACCCTGTAGTCATCCTGAACGTAGCGAAGGATCTCACCCTGTCGCTCCGGATTCGGCAAGACGCGTGAGACTCTTCCTCCGCTCAGAGTGACTGGTGCGTGCGGTGCGGCTCGGCGCGCACGCTCGACGAAACGAACGAGGTCATCGTGGCGCAAGCAACGAGCGCGCTAAGCCAACCGGCCCCCGCTCCGACAACACTCACCGCTCCCCGGAGCGTCCGGCTCAGAAAGATCATCGGTCCCTACGCCTTCATTCTTCCGAAGCTGCTCATCTTTGCGGTGTTCATGCTCTATCCGCTCATCCGGGCGGGAGCGCTTACCTTTCAGGGGGGCGCGATTCTATCCGGTCTCAAATGGGTCGGATTTCGTAACTACGAAAAGATCATCCATGATGAGCTCTTCTGGACCAGCCTGAAGAACACGGTTTATTACACCGTGCTGGTCATCCCCACGGTTTTGATCGTTGGTATTGGATTGGCCGCCCTACTCAACCGGCCGATCCGCTTTCGCCCGCTCTGGATCGTGCTGCTGATCGTTCCGAACGTCGCGTCCACCGTGGCGGCATCGGTGATCTGGACCTACTTGCTGCAAACCGATGGCGGGGTGATCAACCGCATCATCGGCGTTTTCGGCATTGGCCCGATCAACTTTCTTGGCACACCCGAGTATGTGATTCCGGTCTTCGTTGCGCTCGAAGTCTGGCGCGGGGCCGGGTTCTACATGATCCTCTTCCTGGCTGCCATGCAGAGTATCCCGAAGCATCTCTATGACGCGGCCGCCATCGATGGCGCCACGGGGTTTCAGGCGTTCCGGTTGGTGACTCTCCCGCTCATGCGCCCAACCATTCTGTTTGCTACGGTGATGGCGACTATCTGGAACCTGCAACTCTTCGATTCACCGTATGTCATGACCAAAGGCGGCCCCGGACACGCTTCGACCACGGTGGTCATGTACATCTATCAGCAGGCGTTCCGTTACGACTCTATGGGGCTGGCAGCAACGATGTCGGTCATCCTCCTGCTGATCATCATGACCCTGGCGCTTCTGCAGCTCGTCATCTTCCGCAAGGAGGTTCAATTCTGATGAGCGCGGTCACTGCCCCCACGACTCCGCCAAAGGTCATCGCGCGCGATCCCAAGGTCGTGCGCAACGAGCGGCTGAAAGATGCTGCCACGTACCTGCTGCTCATCATCGCCTGCACACTCACCACCGGGCCGATCATCTTCCTGGTGGCTACTTCCCTGAAAGAGACCTACACCAAGACGGTCGATCTTTCGGTCTTTCTGAATCCCACCTTCGTGAACTACTCGAAGATCTGGAACGAACACCCCTTCAAGGACTGGATGCGCAATAGCCTGCTGGTGGCGACCGCGGTCACCATCGGCATTCTGATTCTCGATTCGTTGGCCGGCTATGCTTTCGCACGCAAGAAGTTCCGCGGAAAAGATACGATCTTCTTCCTGATCCTGGCGACGCTCATGGTGCCGCTGCCGGTGACGTTGTTGCCGATCTTCTTGTTGGCGAACGACCTCGGCTGGATCGACACCTATCGCGCGCTCATTTTCCCTGCGCTCGCCTATCCGGTCGGGGTCTTCATGATGCGCCAGTTCATCGAGACGATTCCCGGAGAGTTGGAGGATGCCGCTCGCATCGATGGTATGAGCGATCTCGGTATTTATCTGCGGGTGATCCTGCCGCTCTGCATTCCGGGATTGGCTGTGCTCGGCCTCTACACCTTCACCACGAGCTGGGGCGCGTTTCTCTGGCCGCTGATCGTTGCCACCAGCGACGCAACCCGCACGATCCCACCTGGTTTGGCAACGATTCCCGGCCAGTACAACACCGATTGGGGTCTGGCGACGGCGGCTACCGTCGCGAGCATGATTCCCATGCTCTTCATCTTCCTCATCTTCCAGCGCTATCTGCGGCAGGGCTTCAGCGGCGGCCGCTCGACCAAGGGGTAATCGCCATGGCTGAAGTTCGCATCGAACGCATCGTCAAGGAGTTCGGCGCGGTCCGGGCGGTGAATGATGTCTCGTTGACAATTCGCGACCGGGAATTTCTGGTGCTGCTGGGCCCATCCGGCTGTGGCAAGACCACTCTGCTGCGCATGATCGCGGGGTTGGAGGAACCGACCGCGGGCGAGATCTTCATCGACGATACATTGGTGAATTTCACGGCGCCCAAGGACCGCGATATCGCAATGGTTTTCCAGAACTATGCGCTCTATCCGCACATGGATGTGACCAGCAATATTGCGCTCGGACTGAAACTGCACAACACGCCGAAGCAGATCATCACCGCCCGGCTGAACGAGGCGGCCGATTGGCTCCAGCTCACGCCTTTGCTCAAGCGATACCCGCGGCAGCTTTCCGGTGGGCAGCAGCAACGGGTGGCGCTGGGACGCTCGGTGGTCCGTGAACCGAAGGTCTTCCTGATGGACGAGCCGCTTTCGAATCTCGATGCTCGATTGCGTGTGAACATGCGCACCGAGCTGATCAAGATGCATCGCCAGCTGGGAGCGACCATTGTCTACGTCACACACGATCAAAGCGAAGCGATGACGATGGCGACCCGCGTTGCGATCATGCGCAACGGCGTGATCCAGCAACTTGCGCCACCGCTGGAGGTCTACCGGCACCCGGCGAACAAGTACGTCGCCACCTTCATGGGCAACCCGGAAATGAACTTCATCGAAGTTACTGCCGAGCAACATGGCAATCACTGGAGGCTGGTTGGAAACTCTGTTGAGTTGCCGGTCTCCGCAGAGCATGGCGCGCTTCTGGCCGCGCATCCCGGGAATCACTTCTGGCTCGGTCTCCGGCCGGAGGCGCTGTCGATCGCAGCCCCGTCCGCGCACGGGCATGGGATTGCGGGCATGGTCGACGTCGTCTCGCCGATGGGGCCGAACACGCTGGTCTATGTGTTGGTGGACGGGTCGAGCATCGTGGCCGATGTCTCGTCAGACATCGAACCGGCTGAGGGTGAGAGCGTCAAGCTGACGTTCGAAGAAGCCCGGACGCATGTGTTCGATTTCGACACCGAAGCCGCGCTCTGGTAGCTGTTTCCAGATCGTAGCAGAGGGCTTCTCTCCCCTCACGGTTGGCGGTCATTCAGACGGCGAACGAGGAGTTGATCCCGTGTCTCCACGAGATGGACGATTTCGTGCCCAACGGCTGGATCCGCATTCCGGACGGACACATCTCCTTCACCATCTGGGAAGCCGCCGAACAACTCGCGGCCTGCGATGCGTTCATCGCTGATTTCATGGCCGCGCACCCGGTCATCACCCAGAACGGCACCACCGAGGTTTACGCCGGCGCCATCGGGTATGCGGACGTGCTTGGGAGGCGACTAGACGCTAACCTGGCTGCGCAAGAGATGTTTGCGCGGAGAATTACTGGCTCCCGCCCGATCGCCTAGTTTCCGTACCGGCGACAAGCGTCGCCATAGGAATGACCAGGGTGAGCGGGCGGTCGGCGAGCGCCACGGCACCAAAATTGGCGTACCAGGCCGCAGCTCTCTCATTCTTTGCGTCAATAACGAAGAGCGAGCCCCCAACCTCATTTGAGGCTCGTATGCATCTCGTGGCTGCGGCCGTGAGGAGCTGGCTCCCAAGTCCGTGTCCAGTAACTCGAACATCGGTTGCGATTCGCGCGAGCTTGAATCCCCCAACGTCGTGACGGGCAAATCCGCGAATCATGAATGGTGGAACGCGTTCGTATTCGATCGACGTTGGAACAATCGTGTAAAAGCCGAGCACTCTGCCAGGATCTGAGTCATCTATAGCGCAGAACGTCTTCGTGGCACTTTGGTCGTGACTCTGACGCGCATATCGATGCAAGAAGTGATTCATTTCATCGTCGCCGCAATCGAACTCATTCCTGCGGTGCGATTTGCTGATCGGCTCCTCGTGCCACGACGGCAGCGTCACAGACTATCTGGCAATGCAGCAAATGCGGCTTTGAGCTTTTCATTTGGCTCTGGAGGATTCTCCAGAAGTTCCATGATGAGTGCAAAATCACGCTCCGAGACGGTGATTCTTTCTTCCTTCTCGATGACCGCGTTTGCTTCTCGCAGCGCAGATTGTGTGACGAACTGTGTCAGGTCCATTCCCTGAATCGCTGCGGCTCGAGATATCCGTGCCTTGTGGTCCGGAGAAACGCGGATCTGCAATCGCTTGTTTGTCTCGACGGTGGTTCTTGCCATATGATCTCCGATCGATGATGTACTCCTTCAAAGAGTACGCCATCGAGCCAGTGGAATCGAACTACTGAATTCGACCCCTCGCCAGGACCGGCCAGATGGCTTCGATGATTCCGTTGCGGACGCCGTAGAAGTTCTCGTGCAGGTGGTTGCACTGGTCCGAGTAGCCGACGCGGTAGAAGATGCGATCACCGACGCCGGGGGTATCGGACGGTTCGGCGAGGATGATCTTGCCGTGCTCGGCAGAGAATGCCTGTTCCACATACGCGGGGACATTCTGCGGAATCGGGGCGAGGTTCGAGGGATCGACGGTCTTGCGGCCGGCGTCGGTGAGGATGCGGTCCGGCTGGGGGCGGCTGACCACTTGCGCCATGATCGACAGCGCCGGTTCCACGTTCGCGCCGAGATCGAGATACATCTGGTCGCCCCAGATGCCGCCGCCCGCTTGCACTTCGGTGACACCTTCGATGCTGGCGGTCGTCAGATAGGTGCCGGTGCCACCGGCAGAGACGATTTCGACGGGAATGCCGCGAGCGCGCACCTGCTCGGCCATATCGACCAACTTACCGACCGACTCCCGGATGGCGGCGTCGCGCGCGGCCGGGTCGGTAATCTTCATGCAATGCCCTTCCCAGGTCATCAACCCTGCGAGCTTCAGGCCGTCCATGTTGGCGATGAGCTCGGCGAGGCGCAACACCTGATCGCCGGGCAACTGACCGCCGCGGTTCATACCGGTATCGAGCTCGATGACCGCTTCCGGATGCGTGCCGAGGGCGGCCGCGGCGTCGTCGAGTTGCCGCGCCTGGATCTCGCTATCGACCGCCAGAATCAGGCGGGTCTGGGCGGCGAGGGCGGCCGCGCGGCGCGCCTTGATCGGACCGACGACCTGGTTCGGCACCATGATGTTGCCGATTCCGCTGGCTGCCATGACCTCGGCTTCGCCCAGTTTCGCGCAGGCGATACCGATCGCTCCCGCGCCCAGCTCCAGATGCGCGATCGCGGGGGACTTGTTTGCCTTGCTATGCGGACGCCATTCCGAACCGCGTGACTTGATGTCGGTCGCCATGGCCGTGATATTGCGTTCGAGCGCATCGAGGTCGACCAGCAGCGCGGGTGTGTCGAGCTGCTCGATTGGGAGACCGACGAGCGTGGTGAGCATGTGCAGCGTGTCCTTCTCTGCGTGGGAGCCGATGAGCGTTGGCCGCTCCGGCAGTCCAATTTGTCATGGCGTGATTGTCGCCGGAACCTTGCAGACGCGCTGACCGGCATGCGCAACGCTATTGGGTGACTGGCGTGGTCTCCAGATAGCGATGGACGGCGGATATGACCACCGATCCCTCGCCGACCGCGCTGGCGACCCGTTTGATCGAACCGGAGCGGACATCGCCCACCGCGAACACCCCTGGCATGCTCGTTTCGAACGCGCTGCGCGGCTTGGCGGGATCGGCAATCGGCAGATCGGGACCAGTCAAAACGAACCCGGCCTCGTCGAGCGCTATCGCTCCCCGCAGCCATTCCGAACATGGGTCCGCGCCGATCATGACGAACAACGCGCTCGCGGACAAGACGCGTTCTGAGCCCGCGCTCTCTTGCACCACGACCTCGGCGATCCGTTGCTCGCCGTGCAAGGCAGTTACCTCGCTCCCCAGGAGGATCTCGACATTCATGGCTTTGCGCAGGCGAGAGATCAGGTATTGCGACATGCTCGATTCCAGGTCGTCTCCCCGATGGACCAGGTGGACCGTCGCGCACCGCTCCGCGAGAAACATCGCAGCCTGTCCGGCAGAGTTGCCTCCCCCGACGACGACAACCGGTTCGTCGCTGCAGAAGCGCGCTTCCAATTCGGTGGCGGCGTAGAAGACGCCCGAAAGCGACCCTTCTCCCGGGAGCCCAAGCGTGCGGTAGCGAGCGCCGGTGGCGATGACCACGCTTCGCCCACGGAGCGACTGGCCGTATTCCATTTCGATTTCGAAGAGATCGTCCGCGCGGCGAAGCGCTATCGCGTTGTTCGGCACGGTCACACGCGCGCCGAACTTGAGCGCCTGCACTTCGGCGAGAAACGCGAGATCGGTGCCAGAAATCCCGGTCGGGAAGCCAAGATAGTTCTCGATCCGGGAGGAGGCGCCCGTTTGCCCTCCGATGGCGATGCTGTCGGCCACGATCGTGTTCAGGCCTTCCGACGCCGCGTACACCGCCGCGGAGAGCCCCGCGGGGCCAGCGCCGACCACCAGCAGATCGGCCGGTGCTGTCTGGTCGATGGCCAGATCGAGCCCCAGTGCCCTGGCGACTCGCCACGGACTCGGGTCGGCCAGCGCGGTTTGGTTGCGGACGATGGCCCAGACACGCCCGCTTGCGGCTACCCCAGTCCGCTCGAGCAGGTCGAGCGCGACCGGATCGTCCGGGGAGAGCCAGCGAAAGGGAATCTGGTTGCGATCCACGAATTCCGCGACGCGCAACAGGGATTGCGAAGTCGGCGGACCGATGAGGGTCAGGGTGTTATCGGCCAGATAGATCAATGCCTTGCGGCGCAAGGAGAGGGTGGAAACGAGCAAGTCCCCGAGCGCGGGCACCGTCGCGATCACCGTCCGGAGCCGGTCGGGTGGCACGATCAGCACCTCGCCGGCATCTTTGACCTCACAGGTGGCCCAGGCGGTTTGCCCGGTGAGCAGGCTCAACTCGCCGATGAACTGCCCCGGTTCGGCGATCAGGATGTTGCGGTCGTACCCATCGGAGCGGTCGATCGCGCATACGCGTCCGGAGAGAACGACGATCAGCGCCGGGCGTTGCGCGCCCGCGGACCAGAGCACTTCTGCAGCCACGGTCGACCTGGTCTCGCCAAAGCGGCGCAGCACGTCGATCTGATCCGGTGACAAGACCGGATCCAGTTCGGCCGGATCGATTCCTGATGCGTCGAACGACATGCGCTGTGCTCCGCTTACGTGGACGATCTACCCTGCGATCGCGGGACGGACTTTCCAGAACTCGGTTGCCGTTTCGAAGGCCCTGGAGAGCTGCAGGACGCCGAGATCGTCGCGGAACCGTCCGACGATCTGGATGCCGACCGGCAACCCGTCGTCGGTGAATCCGGCTGGAACCGAGATCGCCGGCGAGCGGGTGATGGTGATGAAGTAGGCAGTCTGCATCCAGGAGATATAGGTCTCCATCGTCACCCCGTCGACCTCATGTGGCCAGTCCCATTCGATTGGGAAGGGGGGCACCTGGTTGACGGCGCAGAGGACGAACTCGTACTCCTGCATGAAGACTCGCAACCGTTCGAAGATCTGTTGCTGCATCGACATGCCGCGGTCGAAATCGGCGGCGGAGAGGCGCTTGCCGTATTCGATGTTCCAGATCGCTTCCGGTTTCACCATGCCCGCTGGCTGACCGAGCAGATTGCGCTCGTCCTCGGCCATGTTCGCCGCGCGCAGAATCTGGAAACACTCTTCCGCGCCCGAGAGATCGGGCACGGCATCCTCGACGATGCAACCGAGCGCTTCGAAGGTGGCGCGTTGCGCGTCGAGCGTGGCGCGCACCCGGGGATCGAGCGGCAAGCCGCCGAGATCGGGACACCAGGCGACCTTGACGCCCGTGAAGTCCCGTTCCAGCGGCTGGCGAAAGATGCCCGGATCGACCGGATAGGCAAGCTGGTCACGCGGGTCGGGACCGGCCATGACCGAGAGGAGAAAGGCGCAGTCTTCAACCGTTCGCGCCATCGGGCCCTTCACGCCCAGGCCGAGCCACGGTTTGGAATTCGGCCAGGTGGGCACCAATCCCGGACTGACGCGGAAACCGACCACATTGTTGAAGTTGCCGGGATTGCGCAGCGAACCGCCGGTGTCGCTGCCATCGGCGATGGGGAGCATGCGGCTCGCAAGCGCGGCGGCCGCGCCGCCGCTGCTGCCACCAGCGCTCATCCCCAGGTTGTACGGATTGTGGCAGGGTCCGAAGACCCGGTTGTAGGTGTGCGAGCCGAGCCCGAATTCCGGCACATTCGTTTTCCCGATGACGATCGCGCCCGCTCCGCGAATGCGTTCCACGATGAGGGCATCGCGTTCCGCCATGTGGTCTGCGAAGAGGGGTGAGCCGTTGGTGGTGGGAAATCCGGCCGCGTCGCAGAGGTCTTTCACCCCATGTGGCAGCCCAAACAGCGGTCCGGGTGTGGCGCCAGCGGCGAATTCGCGGTCCTTCTCGACCGCGAGCGCGATGGCCTGCTGGGGGTCGAGCATGTTGACGATGGCATTGACCTGAGGATTCACCCGTTCGATCTGCGCCAAGTGAGCCTCCATCACCTCGCGCGCGGAGAGTTCCTTCTTGTGCAACCGCTCGCTCAGCTCGATGGCGGTCGAATTCACAATTTCGTTGGACATGCTGACTCCCCTTCCTGGCCGCGTCGGTCTCGTGGCGGCATTGTAGAGGGGAACGCCAGGGGTATTGGCGGTCTCGCCGCAGATTCGTGTGGGATTCCGGTCCTACAAGAAGCGGGCGCAGACGTCGTTCGCCAGGAGCGTGCCTCGGGCGGTGAGGCGCAGGTTGCCTCCTGCCCATTCCACCATGCCGAGATGCGCGAGCTCGTCGATCTGCGCGCCGAAATGGTCGAGCAATGTCACACCATGGCGTGCCTCGAACGCCGACGCCGAGACACCTTCGAGCAAGAGGCGCAACCCGAGCATCATGGTCTCGCCCATTTGGAGATCGGGCGAGAGATCCTCGATGTTCGAGTGGGGAGACTCGCCGGTTTCGATTGCCTCGATGTAGGTCAATGGTTTGAGGTGGTTCATGAACCGTTCGGAGCCAATCCGGCCATGCGCTCCGGCACCGAACGCGGCATAGGCGCCGTTGCGCCAATAGACGAGGTTGTGGCGTGAGGCGAACTCCGGACGTCGCGCCCAGTTCGCGATTTCATAGTGAGCCCATCCGTCTCCACCGAGGGCGTCCATGGAGATTTCGTAAAGGTCCGCGGTCGTGTCGTCGTCCAGCACGGTCAGCACACCGCGTGTGACGGCATCGGCCATCGGCGTGCCCGGTTCGACGATTAGCGAATAGAGCGAGCAATGCTCGATCGGAAGTGACGCTATCGTCTCCAGATCGTTGCGCCACTGATCGATCGTCTGTCCCGGCCAGCCGAAGATGAGATCGAGTGAGAGATTGTCGAATCCGGCACGACGGGCGGCGTCGACGGCGGCAAATACGTCGCTGGCCTCGTGTTGCCGGCCCAGCACGCGCAGTCCTTTGCGGTCGAAGGTTTGCGCGCCGATGCTCAGACGGTTCACACCGCACAGGCGAACCCGTTCGAACCAAACGTCATCGAGACCGTTCGGATTGGCCTCCAGAGTGATCTCGGCTGCGGGATCGAGATCGAATGCGTTGCGGCATGCATCCACGATGCGCTCGATCTGGGTCGGGTCGAGCAGCGAGGGGGTTCCTCCACCGAGATAGACCGTTTGCGCCGGCATGCGCGGATGCCGTGCGATGTCCTGCACCAGCGCATCGACATACCTGGGAATCAGCGAGTCGAGACCGCGATAGGTGTTGAAATCGCAATACGGGCAGATGTGGCGGCAGAACGGAACGTGGATGTAGATGCCGACCGGGGCGTCGGTGGGGAGAGGCGCGGTCAACTCGATACTCCAACTGGAGGCGTCGTCCACCCGTCATCCCGACCGGAGCGAAGCGGAGTGGAGGGATCTCTTGGTCTCCGGGCCGCAGGGCGTTGTGCCGGTGGCTGAGCTTCGGGGAGCGGAGAGGTTCCTCGACAAGCTCGGAACGACGGAGGGAGTGTGGGGAACAGAGAGGTTCCTCGACAAGCTCGGAACGACGGAGGGTGTGAGGTGTGGCTAGCTGGGTGAATCATTGGGGTTGGAGCGAAGCGGTTTCGGCGGATTTCAGTCGATTCCAGGCGTGTTGGGCACGGGCGGCTTGCTCGGCCGTTGCGGGAACCGATGCATAGCGTACGTCGTCATAGATCGCAGTGAGATCATCGAGCGCCGTCGTGGCAAGGGGCGAAAGCAGGTTCGGGCCAGCGCGGCGGTCGAGTTCGTCGGCGGTTTCTTCTGCGGAGCGACCGAGTTTGCGCGCTTCGGCGTAGCGGAGCCAATCGGCATATGTCTCCCGGATCGCCACGGTGTGCGCCCATGCCGGATCGCCGCGGAGCGCGACCAGCGGATCGCGGACGATGGGTCGGCCAAAACGACCGCGAAACCGGTCGAGCCAAGCGCCAAAGCCTCTGCCCCGGCCGTATTCGCGTTCGCCGGTTTCCAGGGGATCGAAATCCCGCCGGGTGAGCGCGAGCCCAAAGCGGGTCAAGCCATAAAAGATCGCCAGCAAGACCAGGAACGCCAACAGGTAGCGCACTGGGTCGGGGGGTTGCCAGTCGAGCATCGAACGTGCCGGATCGTTCTGCGCATTGGCAGGGAATCTGTCGAAACGCGGCAACCCCTGATAGTTCCCCAAGGAGAGGAACCAGACGATTGGCAGCGAAATGATCATGACCAGCAGCGTCAGCAGCAGGACCAGCAACTGGAAAAATGGCTCTAGCACCGTGTCGAGGAACGACAGCGTGGCCGATGAGCTGCGAAACGCATCAAAGGTGAGCAGTCCGGCCAGCGCGACCGCAATGGCCACGATTGCCAGCGTGGGCAGCAGAACTGTCGTCAAGAGGCGGCGACGGGAGTGCGTGGCCTCGTGTCCTTGCCGCGCGATGGCGAGCGCGATGAGCGTGGCAGCAAAGACAACGACTGCTCCAACCGCGATCGTCCGGTCGGTCGGCCCGGTCGTGACTCCTGCAGAACCGATCGAGACCAGCGCGGTCACCAGCGTAGCTGCCATGAGCATCGAACGGCATCGTTCCAGCCCCGGCGCGCTGTTGAAACGCGCCAGCCACCAGACCGCCGCGCTCAGGCCGATTGGCGCCCACACGGCGATGTCGGCGGTCGATTGCTCGAAGACGAGCGAGCGCCCGGCCTGTTCGATCCAGTCCGAATCGAGCCAGGGATACCCTGGAAACGAGACGATCTTGATCGTGGCCAGTGTCGAGAGCGCGATCGCCAGGGCCATGGCGAACCCAAACCCGGCATGCCAAATGCCGTGATCGTGCAGCAGCCGCGGCAGACCGCCTGCCAGCATGACCAATGCGACGGGTAGCCAGACCGGAAGCGGATCGTGCTGGCTGGAGAATGGGGCGAAGAACAGGTCGGCCACCATCCAGATCAACACCCCTTGCGCCAGGAGCAGAAGGAGCTCGACGACCCATTCGCGGCGACCGTAGGTGAGCGTGGCCTGGCTCATGCCGCCTCCCTGGTGAGTGGCGGGTCGATCTCCCAGCGTTGCACCCCGGGAAGCGGGTCGCTCACCGCCTCGCCGACTGGCACGAAGAGCGGGTCGATTCCGGCCAGGGTGTAGAGCCGCAGTTCGTTGGCGATGGCCGGAGAGGTCATGGGTGAGACGAGCACGAAGGTTGTCTCGCGGCTGCATCGTACCCGCTCTTGCCGGAGCACGTTCGCCACTGGCACGGTCGAAAACGCCCAGAGACGAGCCAACCCGTTCATGATGTGCGCTTGCTGTTGCGCGCCGCGCCCGGGCGGGATGCGCAGCGGGGTATCGAACCCGGCGATCAACCCGTTGGTGGAGACCCCGACGCTGATTTGCTGCTCGATGCCCCAACGGGCAATCGATGCGGCAATCTCGATCGCCCGCTCGCTCTGCTCGATCGCCAACCCTTCCCAGTAGTGAGTAAAGGTGTCGAGGTTGAGCACGACCATCATGACGGTCGAGATCACCGGGTCGTTGACATTCACTTTCAGGGCGCTGGTGCGGGCGGTGGCTTTCCAGTTGATGATGCGAAACGGATCGTCCGGGAGATAGTCACGCACTCCTGCTCGGCGCATCGGGTCCGTCACCAGACGCCTTCGGGCGGTGAGCGGACCGAGCAGCCGTTCGTTGCGAGCGGGTGGTTCATGTATCGGGAACGAGGCCGGATAGACGACCAGCTCCCGCTTGCCGCCAGCGACGCGCCGGCTGGAGAAAAACCCGAACGGGTCGCTCGAGCGAAGCGTAGCCGGACCGACGCTCCACGGTCCGCGACGGGTGCAATCGAGCGGAATGGTCCAGGTGCGTCGTTCGAATGGCCGCAAACTGGCGCGTAGATCGAGTGATCGGTTGACGGACGAACCCTCCACCGTGCTCTCGCGATCGACTGGCAACAGTGCTTCTGACAATGTCAGATCGACGGTGATCTCTGGCAGCGGCAACGGTTTTTCGTTGGAGAGTGTGACCGTCAGCATCACACGATCGCCCGGAAACGCGCGCTGGGCGGAGAGGCTGGTCTCGAACTGGACATCGTCGAGCGCGTACCGGTTCCAGAGACTTGCTCCCGCTGCGGTGCACAGCACGAAGAGCCCCACCAACGTCACCGAGTAGCGGTCGAGACCGATGCCGATCAGCAGCAGGAGCAGCGCGCCATACACCCAGAAGCGGCCAAAGTAGAGACTCCGGTCGCCCTCTTCCGCGTGAAACGGGGAACGCAGCCGGTTGAATTGGGTTGGCCAGGGAATCATGACCCGCCGTCGAGTCCGATGCTCCCCTCGACCGGCACCGGGATGGCGCGCAGAAGATCGGCCACGAGCCCGGCGGGGGATTGCTCGCGCAGTCGAGCTTCCACCGTCATGACGATCCGGTGTTCCAGCACCACGGGGGCGAGCCGTTTGATGTCGTCTGGGGTGACCGAAGCGCGACCCTGAATCGCGGCGAGCGCTCGCGCACCCGCGGCCATGGCCAGCGAGGAGCGCGGACTTGCTCCCAACTCGACACCCGGCGCGGTGCGTGTGGCGCGGACCAATGCGGTGAGGTAGGAGGCCACCTCGGGCGAGAGATAGACGTGACTGGTGGCGCGACGGGCGGCTTCGACGTCGCCCGGAGTGCCCACGGTGTTCACCGGTCCCCCGCCACTGAATGCTCCGGAGACCATGGCCACCTCGTCGTTCTCCTCGGGATAGCCCATGCTCAAGCGCATCATGAAGCGATCGATCTGCGCTTCCGGCAAGGGGAAGGTCCCCTCCAGCTCGATCGGGTTCTGGGTGGCGACCACCAGAAAAGGAGCCGGGAGGGCGTGGGTTTCGCCCTCGATCGAAACCGTGCCTTCCTGCATCGCTTCCAGGAGCGCGGATTGGGTGCGTGGCGTGGCGCGGTTGATCTCGTCCGCCACGACGACATTGGAGAAGATGGGGCCGGGGCGAAAGCGGAACTCGGCGGCCTTCTGATCGAAATAGGTGATGCCCGTGACATCGCTGGGGAGCAAGTCTGGTGTGAACTGAATGCGACGTGTCGTGCCACCGAACGCTTGCGACATGGCGCGCGCCAACGTCGTTTTTCCAACGCCTGGCACGTCCTCGATCAAAACATGGCCACCCGCCAGCATAGCGGCCAACAGCAGTTCCGCGGTCTCGTCCTTCCCGATGACCGAGGTGCGAATCTCGTCCAGGATGCGTGCGGCCAGATCGGCCACGAACGCAACGCTCGTTTCCGGATTCGCGGTAGAGACGGTCATTCGCGTGAGTGCTCCTTCTCGGGAGATTGTAGATGAGTCGCGAAGCGACCAGGACTCGGGTCCAGAGTCCAGGGCGCCTTGCCAGATCCGCAAGAAATGGTGATGGCCAGGAGTGCGGACTCCTGACCATCACCTTGCGGGGGTTGGTAATGCGGGCAGTGGGAAGAGGTGGGTCGGCTAGGGTGTGAACTCGAAGCCGGACCATTGATAGGCGGTCCCGTTCGACGGGAAGTCATAGCCGCTGATGGTGTAGGCGCCGGTGAACGGGGTCGCTACGCGGTTCCAGTTGCCACCGTCGTTGGTCTGCCAGAGTGTGAGATGGATATGCGGCACCTGGACGAACCCTTCGCCACCGACGTCTGAGATCGTGCCGATGAAGTCGCCTTGTGTGATCGTGTCGCCCGGTTCCCACCCGCGGTCGACCGTCAGGTGGAACATGGCGAAGGCATAGCCATTGCCCATATCGATGGTGATGCCGCCGGACGAGCGCTCGTACCAGCGCACCGTGCCGGAGACCGGCGCATAGACGTTGATGCCGGCGGTTGCGCCATCGGTGCGAGCGATATCGAAGGCATAGAGGTATTGCCAGGTGGAGCTGGTGTTCTGGTGGCTCGATCCGTTGTAGCCCTGGATGACCTCCCAGGTTCCACCGGAAATCGGCCAGACAATCGCTCCGCCTACTGGAGGCGTCGTCGGTGTTGGCGAGGGCGTGGTTCCTGAGAACGTGATGTAGGCCGACGACGCGAAACCATTGGTGGATCCGTAGCGGACCGGATAGAACCCATTGGTCAGATTGCCGGTCACCGTGATCTGCGATCCGTTCGGCATGACCAGAATCACGCTTGCGGTAGACGACGCCCCGGAACGGAGATTGAGATTGGCGGTGGTCCAGGCGGTACGGCTGATCGGGGTGGGCGTGGGAGTGGGCCCCGTGCCGCTGATCCGCAAATACGTGGAGGAGGCGTACCCGCTGGTTCCGTTGTAGGTCAGCGGATAGAACCCGTTCTGGGCGGAACCCGTGATGGTGACCGTGGCGCCATTGGGAATGACCAACAGCACCGCATAGGTCGTGCCCGGGCCCGAGCGGAGATTGAGCCGCGCGGTGGTCGTGGCGGTTTGAGTGGAGAGAACCTGGATGAACTCGGCGGCGGCGTATCCGGCCGTGCCGTTGTAGGTCACCGGGTAGTAGCCATTGCTCAACGCGCCGGTGATGGTCAAGCTGGCGCCGGTTGGCATCAACGCCAGCACCGAGTAGTTCACACCCGGACCGGAACGCAGGTTGAGCGGACCGTCGGCCACGATGGCCGGGGTCGATGCGCCCGTGACAGAGATGTACTGGCTGGCGGACCATCCGGTGGTTCCGTTGTAGACCAGTTGGGTGAAGCCGTTTTGCACCTGGCCGGTGGTGCTGACCGAAGAACCGTTGGGGATGACCAGCAGGATCGCGAAGCTGGTTCCCGGCCCGGACCGGAGGTTGACCGATGCCGTTGTGGTTGCAGCGGCAGCAGGCGCAACCGCTCCGTCCGCGTTGACCAGGTAGTCGGAGATCATGTACCCCGGTTGGCCGGCGGAATTGACGAGATACCAAACGGTCTCATCTGCATCATCGACAAAGGGACCGTCGAGCACATCGACGATCGATCCTTCCGGCACACTGGTCAGCACTACGCCGGAGTACGACGGCGTGTCCCGCAGGTTGACATTGTCCCCTTGCGCGTCGCTGACCTGCGCCTGGCCGCCGACGATCAGATCGGTCGCGGCTTTGGCGTCGAATTCGGTTGCAATTGGAATTGCCAGCACGAACAGGAGCGTGAGCACGCCCACGATCCGGCTTCGCCGATACGGCAGCGCCGTCATCCGCCTTCCCTCCGTCTCGACAACCCGCCGATCTGCAATGTCGGCCCAGCAGAAGCTGTCGAGCGTTGTTCGGTTCTCGATACGCCCAGCCAGGAAAAACCGTCGAACCGGATAACCCTGGCGTGGCGGCTCCACCGTCGGATGACGGGCGGGGAAGAGCCAGCGTGCGGGGACACGTTCTCAGCGTATTGCGTAAAACCCTAGCGGACACCGCAAACAGCTGTCCACCTGAACGAACGGCCAATTTCGGCTGGTGTCTCTCGATGCCAGGTGGCTGTGCGGCGAGCGCTACACTCTTTGCTGCATTACCGTGCGGGTTTGCCCCCGCTGCCAAAGGACACTTGAATGAGCAAATCCAACGCAGACTTGCGTATCACCGACGTTTCGATGGACCTGGAAAAGGGCACCGAGAAGGTGCCACTGGCGCCATTGGTCTATACGCTGACCGCGAACCTGAACGACGTGGCGCTGACCAAGAGCGTGCTGGCCGTTCTCGAGCTTGGGAAGAACAAGATGCCGATGGAAGTCGACCTGGAGGGCGCAAAGTTCGTTCCCGGTGGCGCAGAGGTGACCGTGAATGCCGGGAGCGGGAGGTTTTTGCGTGCCAAGGCAACCGCGGTGATCGGCATCAGCGCCAGCAACGATCAGCAGGTGACCGTCGAGATCAAGGAGATCAAGGCGCTTGGCAAGTTGCCGATCGAATCGATCGTCGGACCGATCCTGGACAAGGGGCTGGACAAGGCGACCGCCTATCCCGGGGTCGAAAGGGACGTCACTCGTGGGCGCACGTTGCGGGTCGATCCGAATGTGCTGCTCAAGAGCCAGGGTGTCCCGCTGCGCTTCGCCCAACCGGGTGGATGGACCGTCAACACGGGAGCCGATGTGCTGACAGCCGTCTTTACCGCGGAATAGCAGGCGCCCGGTCGCCACTCGGGCATTGTCTTCGCCAAATGCTGTGAGCAGGAGCGGTTTTCGCTCCTGCATCCCCTACCCGTCTTCGCGGCGCGTGTGCCAGTTTGCCGAACCGCGGGCAGACCAGCGGCCGTTGTGCCGCGTGACGTCGATGGGATATCCGAACGCGGCAGAAACGTGCTCGCTGGTCAGCACGTCGTCTGCGGGGCCGATGGCGACGATCTCGCCTGCGCGCAGCAGCATCGCGTGCGTGGTGGAAGACGGAAGTTCTTCCAGATGATGCGACACAAAGACAGTAGCCAGTGCGGGCCGCGCGCTTGGCATGGTGGCAAGTGTCGAAAGCAGCGCCTCTCGGGACGGAAGATCGAGCCCGGTCGCCGGCTCGTCGAGTAGCAGCAGCGGCGGATCGGCCATCAATGCCCGGGCGATGCGCACGCGCTGTTTCTCCCCCTGGGAGAGTGTGGCGAACTCCCGCTCCTTCAGGTCGATCGCGCCCACGAGTTCCAGTTGTTCCGCCGCGCGGTCATGGTCGGCCGGACCAATGCGATCGTGGAGCACCCAGGCGGTGCTGGTGGCGCCGGTGAGCACCACCTCTTCGACCGATTGCCAGTCATGAACGGTCTGCGAAGGGCTGATGTGTCCGATTCGCTCGCGCAAGTCCCAGAGGCTGACAGTTCCCAACTGCTTGCCGAGCACCTGCGCCGTCCCGGTGCTCGGGAAACGCGCCGCCCCGGCGATCGAGATCAGGGTCGATTTGCCGGAGCCATTGGGTCCGAGCAGGGCCCATTGCTCGCCGGGGAGCACCTCCCAGTCGATATGGCGCAGTACTTCGAGTCCCTCGGGCAGGAAGAGCGAAACGTCGTCCAGCACGAGCACGGGCGCGCAATCGGTCATGCGTGAATTGGTTGTCCTTTACGTATCGACACGGCGAAAGATCAAGCGGGCTTCCGGCTGGCCGGTTTCGTCGAGAATCAACTCCCAGCCCTGACGTTTCATACGCTCGATGGTGGCCGGTTTGTCGCCAGGTCCCACCGAATCGAGATAGATCACATATTGATCGGGCGCTGCAGCAGGCCGTTCGGCGCCGCCGAATTGGCTCGTTTCCATCCAGGCGGTGATGAATGCGCGCGCCAGCGCAACGACCGGTCGTTCCAACCCGGTATGCACCTGCGGCTCACCCTTGTTGTTGCGAGTGGTGACGGTGGCGTCCGCTGGAGTGACGGGCGTCGCCCCCAGGGGAATGCTCACGTGCGCGCCCCAGCCACGCTCAGCACACGCCGCCATGATGGCCCCAAGATCGAACCCGTCGTCGGTCACCAAGGGCGTCACCCCGGCGGTTGCCAACGTGCGTCCCATATCCGAATCGAGGTCGATGATCGGGCGCTGATCGACCGCGCCGAGCGGCTCGGGATTGAGCGCGGACTGCAACCGCAACCGCAGTTCCCCGGCCGCCCAGGGTTCCACCGGTGAACCGTCCCACCCAACCGCGGGACGCGGGCCGGTTGTGAGCGCATGCAGCAGCAACCAGATCTCGTTGCGCGAGAGGACCAAACCGACCGGCTCATCGCCCCATTGCATCAGACGCGCTCCTTCCGGACGGGAGATGGCATCGCTTGTTTCTGGAGCAGCACGGCACGTACCTCTTCCATGATCTCGCGTTGGAAACGGTCTTTGGAGAACCGCTCCGCGTTGGCGCGCGCCTTGACTGGTTCCCACGCGATGGTGTCGAAGGTCTGCATGGCATCCCGCAGCGATTCGGCGGTGCGCTCGTGAAAGAAGACTCCGGTCTCGCCGGGAATGATCGACTCCAATGCGCCTCCAGCCCCGAACGCGATCACAGGCCGGCCCGCCGCTTGCGCTTCCACCGCCGAGATGCCGAAGTCTTCCGAGCCGGCAAGAATGAATCCCTTGCACCGCGCCATCAGTTTCTGCACCTCGTCGTCATCGAGCCGTCCGAGAAACTCGACGGTTGGTCCTGCCATCGACCGAAGCTCGGTTTCCGAGCGCCCCGAGCCGACAACCTTGAGTGGTATGCCATGCCGGGTGCAGGCACGCACCGCCAGATCGACCCGCTTGTGCGGCACCAGTCGGGAGACGACCAAAAACCAGTCTTCCGGCCGCGCGGCGGGGTCGAAGGGAGGGAGATCGACTGGGGGGTAGATGACCGTGGCATGGCGGCGATAGGTGCGCTCGATGCGCGCCGCAACGTTTCGCGAATTCGCGATGAACCGGTCGACCCGCTCGGCCGCGCGGCGATCGGAACGGCGCAAGCCGCTGAAGACGGCGTGCATGGCATGGCGCACGCCGGGAGGAAGCGCGGCGGGCTCCAAATAGTCGCGGTCACCGTAGAGAAAGCGCGCCGGACTATGGCAATAGCAGAGGAGCCCAGTGGTCGGCTCGACCGGCACATGATGCGCCCAGGCGCTGGAGTCGACGATGACGAAGTCGAGGTCGCGCAGATCGGCCTCGAAACGTCGAAAGATGGCGGGATAGACCGGGATCATCGCGCGATGATATGTCGCCGCGCCGGGTAGTTTGGCGATGGCGCTTTCGCGCACATCCCAGGTTTGGGTCACGTCTGGCAGTGCCGCAGGATCGGCGATCGAGCAAAAGATCGGCGCGGCTGGAAAGAGCTCGTGCAGGGCCACCAGCACTCGCTCAGCACCACCAAATTGCGTCAGGTAGTCATGCACGAGTCCGACGCGCAACGGCTCCCCGCTGTCTAGCCGCGGTCTGACCGGTGGCGCTACCGCGGTCTGCATGGTTTCGAACGTGGGGAGGATGGCGCGTCGTTCATTGCGGCAAGTATCGCACCCAACGGACTCGGGTCCGGACTGACATTGCAACCACGGTCGCGCACGTACGGGCAGATAACATGGAATGAGTGTGGGAACGGGGGGAGATTGGGGCTGTCACGGACAATAATCCCACGGTATGATTGAACTCATACACGTCGTAGATTACGATGAAGCCACACAGCCCACTCCCAGAACGTTTCTTGGCATTATTGTCCGGTCATGACAGACCGGGAGGTTGATTCGTGGACCTAACGCTACACAATCTTGCGGCCATGGCTCGCCGCTGGTGGTGGCTGCTGGTGCTTGCTCCGTTGGTGGCCGGCACGGTGGCATTCGTTCAGGTTTCGCGCCAGCAAGATCTGTATAGCGCATCGTCCACGGTCGAGATCAACCCGCCCTCCATGGGCACCGATCAATTCACCTATTACGACAGCAGCATCGTCGCCACGTATCAGGCATTGATCACCACGTCGGCCGTGCTCGATCCAGTGATCGAGAGTCTCGGACTGCCAATGACCGAGGATCAATTGCGCGCCAAGATCACGACTTCGCCTGTCGCGAACACGCGGTTGATGCGTATTTCAGTTTCCGATCCAAACCCGGAGACCGCCGCGGTCCTGGCAGATGCGATTGCCGAGCAGTTTCAGTCGTTCGCCAAAGCGCGCACCCAGGAATTGACCGGTCCATACCGGGAAGCGCTCAACGTTCAGATCTCCGAAACCCAAGCCGATATCCGCACGACCCAGCAGATGATCGACGACCTGGTCAAGACCAAGGACGTGACCTCGCCAGAAGTCGCTGCTCAGATCGAAACGCTGCGCACCCAATTAGCAGACTATCAGAGCACGTACCGCGAGTTGCTGATCTCCGCCAATCGGATGGACCTGCAGGAGGCCGGCGCGCAGACCGGCGTGGTTGTGGTGCAGGAAGCCTCGCCCCCGAGCGCGCCCTATGCGCCGAATGTGCGCCTCTACACCCTGTTGGCGCTGATGGCCGGACTGTGCATTGGCATCGGCGCGGTCTTCCTGCTCGAATACCTGGACAACACCACCAAGGTCGATACGCCGTACAACGAGCTGATCGGCGCGCCGCTGATGACAACGATCCCGATCGTTCCTACGATGGCGAATCTGCCGCATCAGCTTTTCATCCTCGACCAACCGATGTCACCGGAATCGGAAGCGGTGCGTCTCTTGCGGGCCAATGTCGAGTTCGCGCTTGCAAACACAGATGAAAAGTCGATCGCTGTCACCAGTGCCGGCCCCGGAGAGGGCAAGAGCACCGTCGTCGCCAACCTCGCTGTTGCCATGGCGCAGGCTGGGTATAGCGTGGTCGTGGTCGATGCCGACATGCGCCGCCCGGCGCAGCAGGAAGCGTTCAATCTCTCGAACGAGCGCGGGCTTTCCACTCTGCTGGCGCGGCCGGATGTCGATTGGAAATCGGTGGCGCGCGCGAATGCCGAGCTCAAGTTGCAGGTCATCACGTCCGGGCCGATTCCACCGAACCCCGGCGATCTCCTGAAGAGTCCGCGCTTCACCGCATTGCTCGAGACCTTGAGCAACGAGGTCGACATGGTGATCGTCGACACACCGCCTGCGCTCGCGGTTTCGGACGCGCTGGTGGTTGCTGACGTCGCCAAAGACGTGCTGCTGGTCTGCCGCGCCAATGAGACGCGGGTCGATCGCCTGCAGGCGGCAGTGGAAGCGCTGCCAGAGTCCGCGCGGGTTGTTGGTGTGGCGCTCAACTACCAGAAGCGCGGCAAGGCCGAAAGCTATTACTACTACTACAGCAGCGACGATTCCGCTGGTGGAAGCAAGCCGCCGTCGCAGAACGGCGCCTCACGCGGTTTCGGCCAGAAGGTCCGCGAGCTCGTCCCGGGCGGCGCAAGCAAGTAGTAGTCGAGCAGCGGCTTTGCCGAATGGGCCATCGCCGGCATTGCCATTACATGAGGATGCGGTTTACCGATTGTCACGCTCCGACACCACCGAACGCGATGCTGGTCCGTCGAGCAATTCGTTAACCATGGCGATAAGGCGTTTGGCGGTGGAATCCGCGTCGTCACGCGTGCCGTGGATGGCAATCGCTCCTTCGATGGCCCGGCTCATGAGCGTCAGCGAATCGACGGGGCGCTCGCGTGCCGCCACGGTGTTGTCCAGCAAGGAGAGCGCGCCCGCGCCCCCGTTGATGCGCGTCACGTTCCATCCGGCTTTAGCGTCGTAGCGGAGTTCTGCCACCACCCCTGCTCGGATCGGTTCGTGCCCGATTGGCCAGTTGCTTTGCAATGGGTCGACACGGGTGCTGCGGCCAGCGTTTCCCGGTCGAACGCGGAGCCAGCGGGGAAACGGGTGGATCGCTCCGGTGGGGTCGATGATGGCGTAGTCGTCGGAGTAGTAGGTCGCGCCGTGCCGGAGGAGGGCTTCGGTGAGCGTCGTCTTGCCGGCGAAGGATCGGCCGGGTAGCACGATCGCGCGGTCGCGCCAACTCACGCATCCGGCATGCACGAAGAGGAAACCCAGGGTATGGGTGGCAATCCAGTGGTGCACATCGCCCTCGATGTGCTCCGACACCGCGATGGCGTCCGCGAGCGTGAAGGGCGGATCGTCGTCGGTGATTGTCGTCCAGCGGCCATCGACGGTGCGTGTGACGGAATAGCGCCGGTCGGCAGCATCTGAGGACGTAGCTGGGCGCCAATCGACGGGCAGGAACGGGAGATCGAAACTGTCGTCGTCCCGCTCGATCGTGATCGTGCGGCCGTAGGCCTCGACGGCAAGCGTTTGACGGGGCGCAACCGCGGCGCCGTTGCTATCCATACTTGTGTTGACTCGCCGGGCGCATCGACCGGCGAGCGGCCAGCGCGATGCGCCGCATCTTCTGCCGCCGGCTTTGCCAGGAGTGCACCGTAAAACTGAAGCGCACATCGTGGGTGACGGTCTCGATCTGCTCGGGCAAGGTTGGCGCGGCCAGCCCACGACCCCAACTGGCCAGGAACATCTCCATCAGGGTTCGTTCGCGGGTGTCGTCCAGATGCCGGGCCCACCAACGATGCACGGAACCTGGGGTGGTCCCTTCCTGGTAGATGTACCAGTCGTTCATTGCGCAGATGCTGCGCCAGACCTTCTCGATCCCCCAGCGGCGGGCGAGCGCGTGCAGCTCCACAGGATCGGTTTGTTGGCGCAGGAGCTCGATATCCACCATGTGAATCAGAGAGGTGTATGGACCATGCCGCCAGGCGTGACTGGCAAGATAGAGCGCCAGTTGTTCGGGTGGCAGGGCAAAGGCGTTGGCAACCCCGGTGACGCTGGGAACCGCCATGCCGAAAAGCTCACGGTCGGACGGCGGGGTGAGCCACCGCAGCCAGCCCGGATCTCGATGCAGTTCGACGTTCAACGCCAGCAAGCCGAACCCGAGCGGGCTGTCATGGTGATGCCCGTCGACCTTTTTCCCCGGCAGGAGCTCGGCGAATCCCGACGCGATGAGTTTCTGCTCGGCGGAGGGCAGATCGGCAACCAGAATGTCGAGATCGCCATAGGTGCGCAACGCGCGTTCGGGATAGAGATGCGCGACCTCCGGCCCCTTCAGCACGATCACCGGTTCCTGCAGGATATCGACGACTTTCTGCAGCAATGGCGCGGCGGTCACCGAGGCATAGGCGGCGCCCAACGCCAGGCGCTCGATATCGGGCGGAACGGGTTCGCCCCGCTGCCGCATACGCCACGCGGCAATTTGCCCCAGCCCATGAATGCGGAGCGCGCTCGCATCCGGAGCAGTGGCGATGATGCGGTCGAGCGCGGTCCAAAGGTCGTTCATGGCGCCTAATGGTACCCGCCGCGGCGTACGTTCGGCATCCAACGATGGACAAGCGCGACTGAGATTCGACACTCGGGCGAACCGCTGCAAGAAGCCGAAGAACGGTCCTGCGATCACGGCGGACAGCATCGAAGGAGATCGCGACTGCGTCGGGCAACGGTCATCGGCCGACGAGAATGGCGCTCATCACCCGTTGCATCCGACGGGAAGCACCGTTATAGTGAACCCATGAGAAGTCGAACGCTCACTACCACTACCGGCGCGCCCCTGGGGATCACCATGATTACCATGATGATTACCAAGCGCATGCCTGCCGGGAGATGGGGGAACGTCTGAGCGAGCGACGGAAACCAGAACATCACCGGCAGGCGGGAGCGGAAAACGCTCCCGCCTCTTTTTTTGACTCAGGATCGACGCGCATGATCGTACTCAAGTTCGGAGGCACCTCTGTCGGCTCGCTGGAACGCGTGCGGGAAGCGGCTGCCATTGCCGCGGCCCAACCTGCCCCGCGCGCCGTCGTCGTCTCTGCCGCATCTGGTGTGACCAATCTCTTGCTGGAGGCCGGTAAGCAAGCCGCCAGTGGCGACCGTGGCGGGATGGCCGCCACCGTGCAGGCGATCGTCGACAAGCATGCGTCGATTCTCGAAGGGTTGCCCGAGGGCGCCGACCGCAAAGACACTGAGATCCGGGTCGGAGATCTGCACACCGCATTGGAACTGACCCTGGCCGATGTGGCCCTGGCCGGAGAGCTCAGCGCCAGAAACTCGGACCGCATTGTCTCCACTGGCGAAAAGGCGATGAGCCTGATGATGGCGGCAATGCTTCGTTCGAAGGGATATGCGGCCGAGGCAGTTTTCGCCGATCGTGTCATTGCCACCGACGCCCGCTATGGATCGGCCCGGCCCGATCGCGATCGCACGCGGGAACTTGCCGATGCGGTGGTGCGGCCGTTGCTCGAAGAAGGCAAAACCGTCGTCATGACCGGGTTCATCGGCGGCGCGCCGGACGGCTCCACCACCACGCTCGGGCGGGGCGGTTCCGACTACAGCGCGACCCTGCTCGGCGCGGCGCTGCATGCCGACGAAGTGCAGATTTGGACCGATGTGCCGGGGGTGCTCTCGGCCGATCCCCGGCTGGTGCGGGATGCGCGCGAGGTGCCGCAGCTCGGATTCGATGAAGCGCAGGAACTTGCCCACTTCGGGGCGAAGGTGCTGCATCCGCGCACGATTCGACCGGCGGTGGCGCTCGATATTCCGGTGCGCATCCTTTCGACCTTCGCCCCATATGAGCCGGGCACACTGGTGACCCGGGAATCGAGCAGCGACGACCTCAAGGCCGTCACGGTCATGAAGAATCTCATCCTGTTGACCGTCGATGTTCCCGAACTGGAGGACCTTTCCGGCGCGGCGTCGGCCGTGTTCGGCGCGTTGTACGAAGACCGCACCGAGGTGGTGTTGGCCGCGCAGGCTTCCAGCCGGCGGCGCATGACCTACCTCATCGAAGCTGGCCACTACGGCGGTTGCAACCGCGTGTGCGCCCGGTTGGAGGATGTGCTGCGCGAGCGGGAATACGAGGTCGAAATCGGATGCACGGAGGAAGTTGCTGTGCTGGCGGCAGTGGGCCAGGGCGCGGCCGGTCAATCGCGCGCGCTCTCCCGCATGCTGGCCGTGTTGCAGCGTGAAGGCGTGCCGGTACTGGCCTCGAATCAGCAGGTTTCGAATGTGGCTATGGTGGCCGCGATTCCCCAGAAGTTCGCCGATCGCGCGTTGCTGGCGATTCATGACGAGTTCATCGGCTCGCGCCCGAGCGGCGCGAAGCTGCGCCGCCAGCGCCGCTCGCGGTTGATGGCGGAACCAGTGCAAGTTGGATAGTCGAGGCGGTGGATGGGTCCACCGCCTTCTTGTTTGAAGAATCTCGAGGAAGGACAGGAAGATGCCGTCGAAGAAGATTCCAGTCGCTGTGCTCGGAGCCACGGGGAGCGTGGGGCAGCGATTCGTGCAGTTATTGCAGGATCACCCCTGGTTCGAAGTGGCCGAACTGGTTGCGTCGGAGCGCTCGGTCGGGCGCCCGTATCGTGAGGCGACCGATTGGCGGCTCGATTCCACGGTCCCCGCAGGGGTAGCCGATCTGGTGGTGAAGGACTATTCGGACCAGATCGACAGCCCGATCGCCTTTTCCGCTCTTCCTGGTGAAGTAGCGGAGGAGATCGAGCAGCGGCTGGCAAAGGACGGCCACGCGGTGCTTTCCAATACATCGTTTCACCGCATGGGCGACGACATTCCCCTGATGATTCCGGAAGTGAATCCGGACCATGCCCGCGCGATCGAGGCGCAGAAGAAGAACCGCGGTTGGTCTGGGTACATCGTCACCAACCCGAACTGCTCGGCGATTCACATGGTGCTCACGCTCAAGCCATTGCAAGAGGCGTTCGGGCTGGAGCAGGTGGTGGTCACGACGCTGCAAGCGGTCTCCGGCGCGGGGTACCCCGGCGTGCCGTCGCTCGATATGATCGACAACGTGGTGCCGTTCATCCGCACCGAAGAAGAGAAGATGGCCGAGGAAACGCAGAAGCTGCTCGGCAAGTGGCACGACGGATTCCAGTACGATCCCGTCGTGGTGAGCGCCACCTGCACACGGGTTCCGGTGCGAGACGGCCATACGGAGGCGGTTTCGGTCAAGCTCGGTCAGAGCGCCACGCCGGACGAAGTGGCTGAAGTCTTTCGGGCATTCAGGGGACGTCCGCAAATCCTCGATCTGCCAAGCGCGCCAAAGCGCCCGATCGTCGTGCGCGAGGAGCCGAACCGCCCGCAGCCGAATCTGGACCGCGATGCCGAGAAGGGAATGGCTTCGGTGGTGGGCCGCTTGCGGGAGTGCCCGATCATGGGAGTGAAATACGTGCTTCTCGGGCACAACACCATCCGGGGCGCGGCCGGCGCGAGCATTTTGAATGCTGAGCTCTTCAAGGTCGAAGGGTTGCTGCCGGTCTAGTTCCCGGTCGACAAGCCCATAGTGATCACGGCGCAGGCTGTCACCAGCCTCGCCTGTCGCCGGTCTGTCTCGAGCGACTCATTGTCTTGGTTGATTCATCGAGGGTTGCCGAGTATCCAGTTCCGCGGAGCGGCAGCCCTCGAAGCGCTTCATGAATCATCCAGGCAAGAGCGTGCCCGGCTCACTGGTCGAAGGAGCCGGGAGAGTTGGTGCTGCGAAGCCGCTTCCTGATGTGTGCAGGAAGTTCACGCTACGCCGGCAGCGCCCAGTCGGGCGTGAGCTCCTCGAAACAGGTCGCATCGAGCGGTTCGAATGGATCGGTGACGAAGGCGGTCGCCACGTCCTGGGCGCAGGACGAGAACGTGATCACCCCATGGCCCGCCATCGGGGCCAGCACGAAGACGCCGTTTGGCAGTGTCGTGAATGCCGACTTGTTCCAGGAGACCGGGGTCAGATTGTCATACGCGCCCGCCAGGACCAGGGTCGCCACGCTGCTCCAGATCCGCTGCTGCGTCTCATCCGATGCCCGCCCGGAGGGCCACGACTCGCAGATGGCGAACACCTTCGCAAACGTTTCGGGCACCCCCAGCGCCAGTTCCGGAATAGCAAGATCTTGCGCGAACGTCACCATGTCCGCGAGCGACTGAAACGGAATCCGCTCGTTGCATTCGATCGAATAGAACTGCGGTACTGAAACACCCACCGTGCGCACATCCGCGAGCGTGATCTCCTGCTCGATCACCGAGAAGACCTGCTCCACGTCTGTATCGCTCAGCGCATCGGCCGCCGCAAGCAGTTCGGGCTGCTCCATGCGCCCGATGACATCCAGCAACGATTGGCGCGTATGCGGCAGCGAGTCCAGCTCCCGCAACACCTGGTGAACGTTTCCGTCCGGTTGGGCCAGGATCGCCGACTCCATTCCGAGCACGAGCTGCCGGGATGGGGAGAAGGACGCGATTGGGTCCTCAGTTGGAGTTGCCTCGTCAGCTTCCGGGGAGGCTTCCGCGTCCGGCACGTCAAAGAGCGATCCGCTGGCAATTCCTTCGAAGGTCGCGGTTTCACCCCGTTCCAGTTCGGCGATCATCGCTGGCACATAGGGAACGGCTTGAATGTTCCCCCCAAGGGTCTGCATGACCGCGATCAGCTCTCGGTCGGAAACGGACCTGCCATCGGCCGCGCCGATCGGTTGCTCGCGCAACTGCGCCAGGAGGGCGACGAACCGGTTCTGCAGGTCGGGATGCGCCGCCGCGCAATTGGCGTCGCGCTGGCAGTCGGCAAAGAGCTGGATCACGACTTCGTGCGGCTCCAGGGGAAATTGCTCGTAGCTCGGGATTTCGGGCGGATAGGTGGAATCGAGCACGACGCTGCGCAACCCGCTCTCGGGATGCGAGCGCATTACTTCCAGCGCCAGCCGGGTGCCGTACGAAATGCTGTAGAGGTTGTACGCGTCGTAGCCCAATGCCTTTACCAGCGCGACCACATCGTTGGCATTGGAGATCGAGTTGTACTGGCTCAGATCGGCGCCCTTGGCGGTTGCCTCAGCCACGCATGCTTGTGCCGCCGGACCGAACTGCTCGCGCGCGGCCTGCAGCAGCGCCTCGGCATCCAGGTCGGCCGCATCGCTCGGTGGGCCTGCCGGGGGAACGCCGGCCGCTTCCGTCACCTCAGGCGGCAGGTCCACCCCCAGCACCGCGCTGTAATCCTCACAACGCAACGGCGATGAAAGCCGGGCGCCACGCTGATCGAAGATCACAATATCCCGCGTTTCGCGCAGCGGGGCGAAGATGCTGGCGTAGGCTTCGATGCTCGTCAGCGGGCTGGTGCCGGGCCCACCGGCCAGGAAGACGATTGGGTCAGCCTCGGGTGCTTCACCGGTGGCCTCCAGCACGGCATATCCGATCTGGATGCGGCGGCCCTCCGGCTCATTCCAGTTTTCCGGAACGTCGAGTGTGCCGCAGGAGATGTCGCCCAACCGGGGCCGAGGGTCTTCCGCCCCCTGGACCAGAAATTCACAATCGTTTGGTTCGAGCTCGACCGCCGAGAGATCCTGCGCGCCGGCAGTTCCCTGGACTGGCCCGACGATGCCAACGAGGAGAACGAGACAAAGCAAGAAAAGCGTGCGGCGCGACGACATGGTCGTATCTCCTTCGAGCGCGGTTCAGGCTGGACAGAGGGTTGTCGACGAAAGCGACGTTGGGTCGTCGATAAAGCTCGCCATGGTCTCATAGGCGCATTGCGAAAGGAGCAGGCTTTGATGGCCGTCGACATCGGCCAGCAGCAGACGTGCCTGCGGGATCTGCCCCCAGACCGAGAGCGCATTGGCCAACGCCGTGGCCGGGTCGTGGGTGGGATTTGCCACGAGGACCTTCGAATTCGGCGCGATCTGCAGGGGATGGGGTGGGTTCGATGCTGCCAGTGGCCAACCGGCGCAATCTCCGGTGCCGGCTGTGCCGTGCGCCAGCGGAGTGCCGTCCCAGAACTTCCAGGCGAACCGCGGCGCCAATTGCGCAACCGCTTCCCACGCAGCCAGCAGCGACGCATAGTCCTCTTGCGGACCGAAACTCGAACACAGTACCCCGGAGAAGAGACCGTTCTTCCCGGCCACGACCCACGGATCGGCCGATGAGCTCGCCAGCCCCACAACGCCCGTCAGGGCTTCCAGCGTCGTGCGGTCGCCTTGCTGCACTTCGGCCAGCATTTGAGCGATGAGCGCCCAACCCGCATTCGGATCGGCGCCACCCGCCAGCATCTGCGGCACGATCGTTTTGGTCACTGGCTCCAGCGAGACGACTTCATCGAAAACCGCTCCAACGTCTTGCCCGTGAAGCGCGCACGCGTCATCTGCGGCGCACCAGGCGCTGAACCGATCGAATGCATCTTGCACCGCCAGCACATTGCGCGTCATGAAGGTCGCCATATCGATGCTGTGGTCTACCACCCCATCGAGCACCATTGCCCGCGCATGGTCGCCAAATTGCTCCAGATACGCGGCGGCATAGGCGCTGCCATAGGAGCCCGCATAGGCGATCAATCCCTGATCTTCGCCCAACGCCTGGCGGATCAGTTCGATATCCCCGGCGGTGTCCTGCGCCGACAGATGTGCCATCAGGTTGCCGGTCGCCTCGAAGCAGCTTGCGTAGAACTCCCCATTTGTCGCGGCCAGCGCGACCCAATCCGCTTCAGAAGGAGCTTCATCGGTCGGTTGCGAGACAGGCGGAACGAGATCGGGATCGCAGCGAATGGGGTTGCTCTGGCCGATGCCGCGCGGATCGAAGGTGACCACGTCGTAGCGTTCGCGAAACTCGTCGACATGATGGGCGGAGCGCATACCCCAGGCGCCGGCCAGCATCTCGTTGATGCCCGCGCCCGGTCCCCCCGGAATCAGGAGCAGGGCCCCTTCTCGCGTGTTGGGGTCGAGCGCCGGCACGCGTCCGAGGCGCAGGCTGATCTGCTCGCCGTCCGGCTGACTGTGATCAACGGGAACTTGCAACCAGGCGCATTCGGTGTCCGGCACATCTTCACAGGGTGCCCAATCCAATAGGCTTGTGGCAGCGGCTTGGGGGGAAGCCTCTGAAACCGGCGTTGCACCGGTGTCCTGTGCTGCCACTGGGCTTTGCAGCACGAGTGGCCCGCACACGAGCGATAGCACCAACAATGCGACCAGGCTACGTGCGGCCATGCAGGATCCTCCTTGTTGCGATGTTGCTCGAGCGTCGTGGCGGAAACGCGCCAAGTGCACTTCGGTTATCTGTTGTTTCAGGAGTGGAATCGATGCGATTTGCAGGGCGCGCACGGTCGCGCAAACCAGGGTACCGTCGGCTGCCTCGAAGCCGTGTGGGGTTCTTGGCCGTTCGGCGATCGGCGGTCTCACCCCACGCGGCACATGCCGCACGCGGACCCGTTCCATTCGAATATGGAGGCGCCATCTCCGGCAAGACCTTCAGCCGCGAGGGCGCTCTGCGGGCCAACCGACTTCGTGGAAATCGCAGTCCTGATGGCCGCCAGCGCGTCTCCCAAAGGGACGGACTGCCCGGAACCGCAGGTGGCGAACGCTTACACAAGCAAATCGAACACGCGATGGTCCACAGACATGCCCCCTGTGTGTGACGATGATTCGATTGCTCGAGAGGTTATTACCAGTAACAGAGTATCAAGCTCATGAATCGAGCGCAATCGGACCAGGTCGCCCTCGGCGTCACGGAAGTAGTGTCGCAGTCTCCTTTCCGGCGCCATTGATCGGCCATGCTCAAAACGGGGTTCCAGGTTCCGATCCAATGCCTTGAGAAGTCAGAATGGTTTGGGATTGGGTGTCGACGCCGTGGAATTGGCGGACAGCTTGGGCCATGTTCGAGAAGGTGGATACACTCCTCTCGACGGGGCCCTTCGGCCGTGACGGATTGTCTCGTCACAGCCCTGCGGTTCGATTGCATCGATTCTGCCGGGATGATGGCGTTGGCATCTTCGCAAGGTCGATCGAACGGCTCAGCAGTTCACTTGAACGGATCCAGGACGCGCACTTGACAGCTCGACGACCAAAACTCCAAGTCGCCATCGATACGTTGACCGTCGATGAGGCGATCGCGCTGGCGGCGTCGCTGCGTGGCGTGGTCGATCTGATCGAGGCGGGCACACCGTTTATCAAACGTTACGGTGTTGGAGTGATTCCGCAGTTGAGCGCTGCTTCCGGACTTCCGGTCGTGGCCGATCTCAAGATCGTCGATGGCGGTCCGTTCGAGGCGCAGCTGGCGGTCGATGCCGGGGCGGCATTGGTGACGGTGCTGGCCACGGCTGCCGATGCCACGGTGTCCGGAGTCGTCGAGGTAGCGCATGCGGGCGGGCTCGAAGTCGTTGCCGATCTGCTCGGGGTCCATGATGTCGCGCAGCGGGTCGGGCAGCTGGAGCGGCTGGGCGTCGACTATATGGGCGTGCATGCTGGCACTGACGCGCGGTTGGCGGGCGGAACCGATCTGATGTCCGAGATCGGACTGGTGACTGCTATCTCCACGATGAAACTCGTCGTGGCCGGTGGGTTGAACGCGAATTCGCTGCCTGGTGTGCTCGAGTATCACCCGGCCATCGTGGTGGTCGGGTCGTCTATCGCTGGAGCGGACGATCCGGTCGCGGCCGCGTCCCGGATTCAGAGCGTGATCGATGGCTGACCGGTTGGCGTTTCACGACGAGGCTGCCGAGATTTTGGCCGAACAGGTCGAAGCGATCGCCCGCGTGGACGATGCCGCTGTGCGCGGACTGCTGGAGGCGATCGATCGCGCGCAGCGTGTGTTCCTGCTGGGTGAAGGGCGCTCCGGATTGGTGGGGCGGATGTTCGCCATGCGCCTGATGCATCTTGGGAACCAGGCGTTCGTGGTTGGAGAGACCACGACACCGTCTATCGCAGAAGGCGACTTGCTCATCGCCATTTCCGGTTCGGGAGAGACGGGCGCGGTGGTCATGATGGCCGAGAGCGCGAGAACAACGGGCGCGCAGGTCGCCGCGGTGACGGCGAATGCGGAAAGCCGTCTCGCTGGATTGGCCGATCCGATCGTGCTGCTGCCAACCCAACACAAACTCCAGGGCTCCAGTTCACGCCAGTATGGCGGGAGCCTTTTCGAGCAGACGACGCTTCTCCTCTTCGAAACCATGGTCTCGATGCTGGCCGCCGGCGAGGCCGCGACCGGCTACGCATCGCTCGCGAAACGGCATGCCAACCTCGAATGACAACGCTCGATCTCACAGCTCTAAGCGGCCTTCCGATCGCCATCGACCTGGAGACAGGTCATCTCGCTGATTTGACGGGAGAGATGTTCTGGGAGGGTCCCGGGCAGCGCCGTTTCGGCGATCTGCGCGCGGTGGTCGCCACGCCGGAGGCGGTCGCCGCGAGTGCGGACACGGTGGCCTATTTCACCTATCGTGATGTGCGATTGGCGGACGAATCGGGCCTGGGGCAAGACGGGTTGCGCTATGACGTGACAGTGACGTTGCCAGGCGAGGTCGGTGGTGAGTTCGTGAAGACGGCCGGGCACTATCACGCGCTGGATAGCAATGGGGTGAGCTGGCCGGAGATCTATGACGTGCTGGCTGGCGAGGCGGCCTTCGTCCTGCAACGCGCGGCGGGCGACCCGGCAGGCGATCCGGCGGTGGATCGCGCGATCGTGATCGTCGCCGAGCCGGGCGATCGGGTCGTCATACCGCCTGATTATGGTCATGTCACGGTCAATATCGGCACGACGCCATTGGTGGTCGCCGACCTGGTGGCCGCCGCATCCACGAATCACTATCAGGGGTATGCCGCGCGCCGGGGTGGCGCGATACGCATCATGGCTGTGCCCGGTGAGGACGATGCCTTCGAAGCGGAGTGGAACCACGCGTATCCCGAGGTAGACGACGGGATCGAGGTCGTTGCAGCCGCTGATCTGGATCCTTTCCATCCGGGCACCCCGCTCTACACGCTCGGCGTCGAACATCCGGAACTGGTCGCGTTTCTCACCAACCCCACCATGAGTCGAATCTCGCTCTAGTCAGGCGGACCGATAGCCCGGAGCGCGGCTCGTGGGCGCATCGTTATACTTCGGCCGTCCTTCGAATCCTTCGGACTCCGTAGCACTCGCAGGGTCGGCGAGGATCCATGCAGGAGACGTCGATGCAGAACGTCGCGATGGTCGAGGAAATCGTCGAGCTCATGCCGGTCATCGGGCGCGGTCTCTACGCCACGTTGATGAACGATCGGGGCATCAGCGGACTGACGCTTCCGCAAGTCAAAGCGCTGATCTATCTCTACAACAACGGTGAGCGATCGATGGGGGAACTGGCTAGTGGTTTGGCGGTATCGTTGCCGTCGGCCTCGGAACTGGTCGACCGCCTGATCGAGCGGGGATTGGTCGAGAAGTCAGTCGATCCGTCCGATCGTCGCCGGGTGCTCGTCGCGTTGACCGAACCGGCGATTGGATACGGTCGCCGGATTCACGATCTGCGCCGGGAGCAGGCACAGGCGGCGTTGGCGTCTATACCGCCGGATGAGCGGGAGTGCTTTCTACGGTCGATTCGCGCGCTGGCCGCTGTTTTCGATCCAGGGATCGTAACCAATTCGCCAACGCCCACGTAGGTTCTTGCCGGCGCTCCTGCTTCGTTCAGCATTGTGAAATCCAGAACATTGGGAAGGGAACGATCGACCATGAGCTCACCAGCTGCCGCGCACGACGGAGGCGCCATTCACGACGACCGCCGCGCCTGGCAGATTCTCATCGTGCTTTGTCTCGCGGTCTTCATGCTCCTGTTGGACACCACGGTCGTGAATGTCGCGCAGGTCAAGATCAAAGACTCGCTTGGGGCCAGCCTGACGCAAATCCAGTGGATTCTGGACTCATATATCCTCGCCTACGCGGTGCTGCTCCTTTCGTTTGGGCGGTTAGGCGACATCTACGGCCGCAAGAAGTTCTTCATGATCGGCATGGCCATCTTCACGGCCGCGTCGGTGCTCTGTGGCGCTTCCGAGTGGATCGGCGACCGCACCGGGCTGTCCGGCGTCTATCTCCTCATCTTCTTCCGGGTGCTCCAGGGCGTGGGTGGCGCGTTCATGATGCCCCAGTCGCTCTCGCTCCTTACCGTCAATTTCCCCGCTGAGAAACGGGGCGCCGCGCTTGGCATCTGGGGAAGCGTGGTGGCGATCGGCGCGATTCTGGGACCCATCATCGGCGGTCTGATCGTTACCAACTACGACTGGCCGTGGATCTTCCTCATCAATCTGCCGGTTGGACTCGTCTCGCTCTACCTCGTGCATCGCATCGTACCGGAATCGACCGACCCGCTCGCGAGCCGCAAGATCGATTGGACCGGCGTGGTCATTTCCGGGGTGGGCATTTTCTGTCTCGTTTTCGCCTGTATCGAGGGGAACCGGCTCGGCTGGACCAGCCCGAAGATCATCGGCCTGTTCATCGCCAGCGCGGCGCTGCTCGGGTTCTTTGTCTGGTGGGAGCGCCGGGTAGCCGATCCGATCGTCAAGATCGAGCTCTTCCAGCACCGGAACTTCACCGTGGCCAATGTGATCGCCATGGTCGTCTCGTTTGGCATGCTCGGCATCTTTTTCCCAATGACCCTCTTCCTGCAGGAGGTGCTCGGCTTCTCGCCCATCAAGGCGGGGTTGGCCATGACCCCGATGTCGCTCATGATCCTCGTGGGCGCGCCGATTGCTGGCCGTTTGTCCGATCGCATTGGCGCGCGCTGGCTGCTGTGCGCCGGAACGGCCATCATGGCGCTCGGCATCCTCTTCATCATTCGCCAAACCTCCACTTCCACCACCGCGCTCTCGCTGGCGCCCGCGCTGATCGTGACCGGTATCGGCATGGGGATGACCTTCTCACCGATGACCGCGGCCGCTATGCGGGACGTGCCGCCCCGGGTGGCTGGCAGCGCCTCGGGCGTGCTCAACACCACGCGCAATATCGGCCAGGTGCTCGGTATCGCGATCCTGGGGTCGGTGTTGCAAACCCGCATGGGCGCGCACACCGAAGATGGCCTGGCATTGCTCGGGCTGCCGGCCGATGTCGTCCCGCAGATCACGGAATTGGCGGAGCAGAACCAGTTCGCGCAGATCTTCGGCCTGATTCCGACGGAACAGATCGGCGCTGTCACCGAAGTGCTGCGCGAGTCGTTCGTTCTGGCAGTGCACAACACGTTCCTGGTTGGGGCGATCGCGTGCGGGATCGCGTCGTTGCTGGCGCTGCTGCTGCGCAATCCGCGTCCGGCAGAGGTCATCCAGGTCGTTTCGAGCGCCTCCAGGATCGAGCGCGCGGAAGCGTCGCTCGCGGATGAAACAGCGTATCCAGCGTAGCGCGCAAGCGGGAGACGAGTGGCAACACGCAGCATGAACACGATGTCTGGTACGGAGCATGAAACCGGCGCGGCGCCGAGTGCGCGCATCGAGCGAGGAGTCTCCACCTGGTCGCTCCATCGCACCCTCGGCGAGTTCGCGGGCGCAGAATCCGCCGCTCACGGCGGACCCTTCCTGCCGCAAGTTGGCGCCGCTCCCAAGCAGACACTGATCGACCTGCTCCCAGAGCTTGCCGCGCGCGGGTACACCACGCTCCATATCTGCCATTTTCATCTCGAGTCGCGCGACCCGGCGTATCTCCGCGCAGTGCGGAATTCGTTGGAGCGGCAGGGCATTTCGCTGGATACCCTCTTGATCGATGACGGCGATCTGACCGCGCCGGACAGAGACGTGCAGCTTGCCTGGTATGACGGTTGGCTCGAGGCGGCCGCGGCGCTTGGAGCGCGGCGTGCCCGCATCGGCGCCGGGCGAAGCGCTCCGACCGAGGAGTTGCTGCGTTCCAGCGGGCAGAGTCTCGCAGCGTTGGCCGCCAGGCATCCCACGGTGCGGGTCGTGACAGAGAACTGGTTGGGAATGACGCCCGATGCCGAATCCATCTTCGCGGTGCTGGAGGCTGCCGGCGACCAGATCGGTCTATTGATCGATCTCGGCAACTGGCATGGCCCCCGGAAACACGCGGAGTTGGCAAAGATCGCGGCGAAGGCGGAGACGTGCCACGCAAAGTGCGCCGTTTCGGCTGCCGGGCCCGACGAAGCGGACTTCGGCGCCGCGCTCACCGTTCTCAGAGACGCCGGTTTCGCCGGTCCGCTGGCGTTGATCTATGACGGACCTGATCCCGATGAGTGGTACTGGCTCGATCGTGAATGGGAGATCGTTCAGCGGGTCTTTGCCTAGCTGATTTACTCTTTGAGAAGAGCAGCGGACGTGCCCTGGCCGCGTGTTGCGCTAAAGGGGCGGTCGACCGAAGCATGCGATTGCGTTCCGGCTGATTGTGTACGTACACTTGGGCGCTGCTTGGATACGGGAAGTAGCCCGCTTACCCGCTTTTCCCGACACTCGATGATGGAGCGCGGTTGTGAGCCTGCCAAATCGCCGTCCAAACGAACCTGTACCGATCCGCGCCGACGTCGATCTCCCTCCGGCAACGCCGTTGAATCCAGTTTCTCCGTTCGTGGGCGCTGCTCCCAAGGTCACGCTGCTGCGCGAAGAATCGACCGCGCATCCTTTTTCGGTGGCGATTGCGGCGGCCTGGAGCTGCTACGGCGGCAAACCCGCCAAGGCCGAAAACGTTCGCAAGCTGATCGGACCGGCTCCCGACGGGATGGATCCGGAGAAAGCGGCGGACCGCGAGAACCGGCAAGCGCGCGCGCTCCGGCTCTATAGCGATCTCTTCGCCGCCGGGCATCACACGACCATGCAGCACGCCAGCTTTACCTTCGTGCTGGACAACGTCTCCCGCCTGGCGATCTGGTCGTTCTTCCATTCGCATCCCTATTACAACTCGGAGCAGGTTTCCCAACGCTATCGCGAAGTCACCGGTGAAACCGTCCTCATCCCCGATCTGCCCTCACGCGAGCAGCAGATCTATGCCGATGCGATCGAGCGGGCCCTGCTGGGCTATCGGCGTCTGGTCGAGATCCTGACGCCCGATTTCGCCCGTGATTACGCGAGGGTTTTTCCAGCGCGATCCAAGGGCACGACTCCGGCAGCCGTCGCGCGCTTCGATGCGGCCGTGCAGAAACGCGCCCAGGAAGTGGCGCGCTATGTGCTGCCGCTGGCGACACCGAGTCATCTCTATCACACCGTCAATGGCCTCACCCTGCTGCGCTACCACGTGCTGGCCAACCAGCCGGACGCTCCGGCAGAAGTGCGCTACATCGTCGACAAGATGGTCGATGAGGTGCTGGCGGTCGATCCGTATTTCCTCGGCGCGCCAGATGCGCCGCTCGATCTGCGGCAGCTTGCGCATGGCGATGCGATCGAGACGAGAGCCTTCGAATCGTGGAAGGAATCGTTATCAGACGTTCCGAACGAGGCGTTCTTCCTGGAATATGACGCCGCGCTTGGGGATTGGCAGCAGAGCCGGTTGGCGGGATTCGATCCCAACGCGGAAGCCACGATGGCAAACGCAATTCGCGCCGTGCTGGCGCGTGCCGCGTCCGAGCTGAGCGATGCCGATGCCATCGCGCAGGTGCTCGATCCGCAACTGAATCCGAATCTTGGGCACCCGCTCTTCCTCGGCATGAACTCCAAGCTCATGCAGACGATGAATCACATTCCATTCACATTCCAGAAACGCATCAGCGGCGCAGAGGACGCGCAGAACCAGCGGCATCGCGGCACGCTTTCGTCGAGTCCGCTGTTGCTTGCGCATCAGCGCCGTGAACCGGATGTGATGGTTCCCTGGGCGATCCAACGGAACCCGGATGCGTTGCGCGAGTACCACGAAACGGTCACCGCGCTCTGGTCCGCCAAGAACGCGCTGCTCGATGCGGGAGTCGATCCGCAGTGGAGTCTCTATCTCCTGCCGAACAGCCATCGGGTGCGCTTCTACGAAACTGGCACACTGCTCAACTACTACTGGAAATGGGTCAAGCGGCTCTGCTTCGACGCCCAGCGGGAGATCTTCTCGACCGCGGTCGAGGAAGTCGCCCAGGTGCGCGAACGCTTCCCCATCGTCGGGCAGTATGTGGACGGTCCGCCCTGTGTCCAGCGTTCCCGCGCCGGTTCGATGCCGACCTGCCCTGAGGGAGAGCGCTTCTGCGGCATCCCTGTCTGGCGTGGGCATGCCTTCGAGCGTCTGGTCGACCGCCGGGTGATGTGATCGGGGCACTTGCTGCTGCCTAGAGTGTCCCGTATTTCGCCTGGATCTTCTCTTTCAGGTTGTCCTCGATTTCGCGCCTTCCGTTGGTAAACACATGGTCGAAACGGTCGACGGTCTCGAGGTTCAGGACGAGATCGGGATGAATCCATGTCAGGAGGTCGACAATGTATTGGTGAATGGTCGGCAGCGGCAGGATTGGCATGTTGAGTCGAACCAAGCCGGTGAATATCGGTTCGTGATGCATCAACCGATTGCGCAGTTTTTGGCACGCTTCGACTCGTTGGTAAACATCCTTGCGAACAATGGCCAAGTGTGGTGGTACGCCAGTGGGTATGAAGGGAAACGCAGCCTTGAACAGTGCGGCGCTGTTGTCCCACCAAAGATCTTGATAGGTCGAGTCGAACAGAGGCGGCCAGAAACCGAACGTCAACTCGGCAATGATCTTTCCGGGACGTGGAGGCAATTTATGCCGTCGACTCAGCAAGGTCCACTTTTCGTGAACTTCGTTCATCTGCGCTTCCTTGAGCACACTCTGGAACCAGTATTCTGTTCCGCAATACATGGTCATAGCGTTGTGAACGGTGTTTCGAAGCCCCACTTCGACTGCCGCTATGCCTTGCAACAATGCTTCGGAGAGCGCCACGTTCCATAAGTAGTTGACCGCCGTTTCGAGATCTTCGCCATCCTGTGGACGATAGCGGTCGAGCCTTGGCTTCGAGACCAGACGCTCCAGATTCGCTACATACGGGGCCACCACTCAGACGCACTCCTGGTCAGACGACACTCTTGACTGACACGTTTGGTATACTTTCTAGGTCAACCCTAGGGTATCCATCACTCGCGATGGGTAACCGTTCTTCGGAACGGAACAGCCAGCGCGAAGTCGAAGACCCTGGGGTTCTGATTTTATCCCCCTTCGCTCCTCGAGCACCCCGTGCCTCTGTCGATCCCGTGAGATAATTCCCGCTGGACTGGTCCGGACCACGAAAGTACAATTCCGTTATGTCATTACAGGAAACGAAGGGGTGGGACGCCGAGGTCGACTGGGGCGAACCTGTCTATCTCCGTTCTTCCTTCTTCGGGCGACAGAACGATCTGGCCGCGTTGTCGGCCATGCTCGCCGATCCCGCCGTTCGGTTGGTCACCATCACTGGGCCGAGCGGGGTTGGGAAGTCGCGTCTTGCCGCCCAGCTCTATGTCGATTCGCGCGAGCTTTTTCCTGACAGTGTCGTTTTCGTTTCGCTCTCATCTGTGCGTGATCCGGAACTGGTGCTCGGCTTGCTGGCCAAGTCGCTGGAGTTGCGCGAAGATCGCGATACCCCCGTGCTCGACCGGTTGCACGAACGGCTCGACGACAAGCGAATCCTGATCATCCTCGACGGGTTCGAGCACGTGCTCGGAGCGTCGCGCGCGATTACGGAGTTGCTCACACGGGTGACTGGGCCGGTTGTGGTTGCCACCAGCCGCGCTCCATTG